>NZ_JAVRHI010000169.1:0-167947 GCF_034105845.1 Streptomyces sp. CRN 30
TCCGACGCCGACACCATCGACAAGGTCATCGCCGAGATCGCCGCCTCCCGGCTCACCGAACGCGGCGCCACCCGCGCCGACGACAAGATGTCCGAGGCCGCGATGGAAGACCGCAAGCGCGAGGGGTACTTCTAGACATGAGCACCGTAGACACGCTGCGGCTCGCGACGGCCGGTTCGGTCGACGACGGCAAGTCCACGCTCGTCGGGCGTCTGCTGCACGACTCCAAGTCGGTCCTCACCGACCAGCTGGAGGCCGTGGAGCGGGCGTCGCGCGGTGAGACGCCGGATCTGGCGCTGCTCACCGACGGCCTGCGGGCCGAGCGGGAACAGGGCATCACCATCGACGTGGCCTACCGCTACTTCGCCACCCCCCGGCGCCGCTTCATCCTCGCCGACACCCCCGGCCACGTGCAGTACACCCGCAACATGGTCACCGGCGCCTCCACCGCCGAACTGACGGTCATCCTCGTCGACGCCCGCAACGGCGTCGTCGAACAGACCCGCCGGCACGCCGCCATCGCCGCCCTCCTGCGCGTCCCGCACGTCGTCCTCGCCGTCAACAAGATGGACCTCGTCGGGTACGAGGAGAAGGTCTTCGAGTACATCGGCGAGGAGTTCGCCGGGCTCGCGGCCGAGCTGGGGCTGCCGTCGTTCACGCCGGTCCCGGTCTCCGCGCTCGCCGGGGACAACGTCGTGGAGCGCTCGGCGCACATGGACTGGTACCGGGGCCCGGCCCTGCTGGAGCACCTGGAGACCGTGCCGGTCGCCGTGGAGCCCGTCGCCGCGCCGGCCCGGTTCCCCGTCCAGTACGTCATCCGCCACGGCGAGGAGCGCCACTACGCGGGCCAGATCGTGTCCGGCGCCCTGCGGGTCGGCGACCGGGTCACCGTGCACCCGTCCGGCGAGACCTCGCAGATCGCCGGGATCGACGTACTGGGCACGGCGGCCGACGCGGCGTACGCGCCGCGGTCGGTCAGCCTGCGCCTCGCCGACCAGCGGGACGTCTCCCGCGGGGACATGATCACCGCGGGGGTGGACGCGCCGACGCTCACCCAGGACGTCCGTGCCGACGTCTGCCACCTGGCCGACCGTCCGCTGCGGGTCGGCGACCGGGTGCTGCTGCGGCACACCACCCGCACCGTGCAGGCGATCGTGCGGGACCTCGGCGGGGCCGAGGCGCTCGCCGCCAACGACCTGGGCCGGATCACCCTGCGCACCGCCGAGCCGCTGCCGCTCGACGACTACGCGGCCTCCCGGCGCACCGGGGCGTTCCTGGTGATCGACCCGGCGGACGGGGCGACGCTCACCGCCGGGATGGTCACGCTCGGCTCTCCAGCGTGAGCCGGGGCCGGGGGGCGTCCGTGCGGCCGGTGCGCGGGGGCCTGCTGCCCGCCCGGTAGGGGGCGGGCCAGACGGCGCCCGGACCCTCGTAGCCCTGCTCGGCCGCCGCGTGCAGCGTCCAGTGCGGGTCGTACAGGTGCGGGCGGGCCAGCGCGCACAGGTCGGCCCGCCCGGCCAGCACCAGGGAGTTGACGTCGTCCCAGGAGGAGATGGCGCCGACCGCGATCACGGGAACCCGGGCCTCGTGCCGGACGCGCTCGGCGAACGGCGTCTGGTAGGACCGTCCGAACTCGGGCCGCTCCTCGTCCACGACCTGCCCGGTGGAGACGTCGATCGCGTCGGCGCCGTGCGCGGCGAAGGCGCGGGCGATCTCCACGGCGTCGTCGGCGGTGGTGCCGCCCTCGGCCCAGTCGGTGGCGGAGATCCGTACGGTCATCGGCTTCTCGGCGGGCCAGACCGCGCGTACGGCGTCGAAGACCTCCAGCGGGAAGCGGAGCCGCCGCTCCAGGGTGCCGCCGTAGGCGTCGGTGCGGCGGTTGGTGAGCGGGGAGAGGAACCCGGAGAGCAGATAGCCGTGGGCGCAGTGCAGTTCGAGCAGGTCGAAGCCGGCGCGGGCGGCCCGGCAGGCGGCGCCGGTGAACTCCTCGCGCAGATCGGTGAGCTGCGCCCGGGACAGCTCGCGCGGCACCTGCCCGTACGGCTTGTAGGGCAGCGGCGAGGCGGCGACCAGCGGCCAGTTGTCCCGGGGCAGGGGTTCGTCCATGCCCTCCCACATCAGCCGGGTGGAGCCTTTGCGGCCGCTGTGGCCGAGTTGCACGCCGATGGCCGTGCCGGGGGCCCGCGCGTGCGCGAAGTCGGTGATCCGCCGCCACGCCTTGGTCTGCTCGGCGGTGTAGAGACCCGTGCAGCCGGGTGTGATGCGGCCCTCGGGGCTCACGCAGACCATCTCGGTCAGCACCAGGCCGGCGCCGCCGAGGGCGCGGGCGCCGAGGTGGACGAGGTGGAAGTCGCCGGGGACGCCGTCGACGGCCGAGTACATGTCCATCGGGGAGACCACGACCCGGTTGCGCAGGGTGAGGCCGCGCAGCCGGAACGGCGTGAACATCGGCGGGGTGCCGGGCGGGCAGCCGAACTCGCGCTCGGCTTCCTCGGTGCAGCGGGCGTCGCGCAGCCGCAGGTTGTCGTGGGTGACGCGGCGGCTGCGGGTGAGCAGGTCGAACGCGAACTGGCGGGGCGGACGGCCGAGGTGGCGCTCGGGTTCCTCGAACCACTCCAAGCTGGCGCGGGCCGCGCGCTGGACGGAGGCGACGACGGGGCGCCGCTCCTCCTCGTAGGCGGCGAGCGCCTCGGGTGTCGTGGGGTGCTCCCGGAGGCAGGCGGCGAGCGCGAGGGCGTCCTCGACGGCGAGCTTGGTGCCGGAGCCGATGGAGAAGTGGGCGGTGTGGGCGGCGTCGCCGAGGAGGACGACGTTCCCGTGCGACCAGCGGTCGTTGACGACCGTACGGAACGTCGTCCAGGTGGAACGGTTCTCCATCAGCGGACGGCCCCTCAGGGCGTCCGCGAAGATCTTGGCGCAGCGGTCGATCGACGGGCGGGGGTCGGCGTCGTCGAAGCCGGCCCGGCGCCAGACCTCCTCGCGCATCTCGACGATGACGGTGGAGGCGTCGGGGGCGTAGGGGTAGCCGTGCAGCTGCATCACGCCGTGCTCGGTCTCGGCGAACTCGAAGCGGAAGGCGTCGAACGCGAAGTCCGTCGCCAGCCAGATGTAGCGGCAGCGGTGGGTGGTGATCCGGGGGCGGAAGACGTCGGCTTGGGCGGCGCGGGTGAGGCTGCCCGCGCCGTCGGCGGCGATGACCAGGTCGTGCGTGCGGGAGAGTTCCGCCGGGGGCGGGGACTCGGCGCGGAAGCGGAGGTCCACGCCGAGGGCGCGGCAGCGGGTGTGCAGGGCCTGGAGGAGGTGGCGGCGTTCCAGGGCGGCGAAGGCGTGGCCGCCGCTCCGTTGCCGGGTGCCTCGGTGGACGATGTCTATGTCGTCCCAGCGGACGAAGCGGGTGCGGAGGGCTTCGTGGACCTCGGGGTCCGCGTGTTCTATGCCGCCGAGGGTTTCGTCGGAGAGGACGACGCCGAAGCCGAAGGTGTCGGCTGGGGTGTTGCGTTCGTAGACGGTGACTTCGCGGGTGGGGTCGAGGCGTTTCAGCAGGGCGGCGGTGTAGAGGCCCGCTGGGCCTCCGCCGATGATCGCTGTTTTCTGCGGGTTCGCGGTGGCCGGTCGCGCCCCGCGGCGGAGCCGCACATCGACACGGCCCCGCGCCCCTTTGGGGCGCCTCCCTGGCGTGGGCATGGGAGTCACCGCCATTTCGGGGGGCGTTTCTCGGAGAATGCCGTGCGGAACTCTCTGTAGTCCTCGCCCGTCATCAGGAGGGACTGGGTCGACGCGTCCAGTTCCAGAGCCGCGGCCAGCGGCATGTCCAGTTCCGCTGTCAGGAGGGCTTTGGTCTGGGCGTGGGCCAGGGCGGGGCCCTCGGCCAGGCGGTGGGCCAGGGAGCGGGCGGTCTCGTCGGCTCGGCCCTCTTCGGCGAGTTCGCTGATCAGGCCGATGCGCTCGGCCTCCTTCGCGCGGACGGGTTCGCCGAGCATCAGCAGGCGGGTGGCGTGGCCGAGGCCGACGACGCGGGGCAGCAGGTACGCCGCGCCCATGTCGCCGCCGGAGAGGCCGACGCGGGTGAAGAGGAAGACGAAGCGGGCGCCGGGGTCGGCGACCCGGAAGTCGGCGGCGAGGGCGAGGACGGCGCCCGCGCCCGCGGCGACGCCGTGGACGGCGGCGATCACGGGGAAGGGGCACTCGCGCAGGGCGCGGACGACCTGGCCGGTCATGCGGTTGAAGTCGAGGAGCGCGGCGGCGTCCAGGGACAGGGTCGCGCCGATGATCTCGTCGACGTCGCCGCCGGAGCAGAAGCCGCGGCCCTCGCCGGCCAGGACCAGGGCGCGCACGCTCCGCTCCCGGGACAGCTCGGCGAGGAGGTCGCGCAGGTCGGCGTAGGCGCCGAAGGTGAGGGCGTTGAGCTTCTCGGGGCGGGCGAGGGTGACGGTCGCGACGTTGTCGGCGAGGTGCAGGCGCAGGTGCCGCCACTCGGAGGTGCGGGCGGCGGAGCCGGTGAAGGGACTCATGGCGGGGCCTCCTCCCTCCCTCGAAGCTATCACTCTCCTGTGACTGTCGTCACGAGTACGCGATAACTCCGTCACGATCGTCACCGGGGAGTCACGCCGAAGGTCCCGTTCCGTGCCCGTCGAAGGACTCTGTCGGGCGGCGCCGTACCATTCGTAAAGTTGAAAGCAGGACAGGACAGCCTGCTCCACGAACGGAAACCGCCGTGCACGACTCCTCCCCCGCCTCCGCCTCCTGGCGCATCGCGCTGCCGCACACCGCCGCGGCCGTGCCGGTGGCGCGTGCCCTGATCCGTACGGCGCTGGCCGAGCTGCGGCACGCGGCGGACTGCGACACCGCGGAGCTGCTGACGGCGGAGCTGGTCGCCAACGCCGTGGAGCACACCTCCGGCGAGACGCCGATCGAGCTGGTCGTGGAGGTGCTGCCGACCGGCTGCCAGGTCGAGGTGCACGATCCGGACCCGGCGCCGCCCGCCGAGCTGACGGTGCCGTGCCTGCCCGAGCCCGACCCGTTGCAGGAGGGAGGGCGCGGACTGTTGCTCATCCGCGCCCTCAGCTCGTCCTGCGGTCACCGCCCCACCGGTTCCGGCAAGGCGGTCTGGTTCAGGCTTCCCGCGGTACCCGCTCAGCGGCGGCGTCCGGCGTGACGTCCGCGCCGGTGTCCGGCGTGACGCCCGCGCGGGCGGCCAGCCGGGAGTTGCGGCGGCCGTAGCCGAGGTAGACCAGCAGGCCCACCGCGAGGAACACGGCGAACTGGAGCCAGGTCGTCCCGCCCGTCTCGTACATCAGGTAGAGGCAGAAGACGATGCCCAGCAGGGGCGTGACCGGGTGGAGCGGCACCCGGAAGGTGCGGGCGAGGCCCGGTTCGCGGCGGCGCAGGACGAGCACGGCGACGTTGACGACGGCCATGGTGGCCAGGGTGCCGATGGTGCAGAGGTTGACCACCGAGTCCAGCGAGGCGAAGGCGGCCGGGAGGGCGAAGACCACGCCGACGATCAGGGTGCCGGCGACGGGGGTGGCGGTGCGCGGGGAGACCTTCTGGAAGACGCGCGGGATCAGGCCGTCCCGGGACATCGACAGCAGGATGCGGGTCTGGCCGTACATGACGGCGAGGACCACGGAGGCGATGGCGACGACCGCGCCGAAGGCCACGACGGAGCCGCCGACCGTGGAGCCGGTGACCTGGTTGACGACGTAGGAGAGGGCGGCGGGGCGGTCGCCGACCTCGTCGCCGCCGATGGCGCCGATCGCGGCGAGGGCGACCGCGCAGTACAGCAGGGTGACCAGGCCGATGCAGACCAGGATGGCGACGGGGATGTCCCGGCGCGGGTTCTTCGCCTCCTCACCGGCCGTGGTGATCGCGTCGAAGCCGATGTACGAGAAGAAGGCGGCGGTGGTGCCGGCGCCGATGCCGCCGAGGCCGGCCGGGGAGAACGGCGTGAGGTTGCCGTCCTGATACGCGGTGAAGCCGATGGCGACGAAGGCGGCGAGGACCGCGAGCTTGACGACGGCCATCACGGCGGTGGCGCGGGCGCTCTCCCGCACGCCGCGCACCAGCAGGACGCAGGCCAGGGCGATGACGACGACGGCGGGCAGGTTGACCGCTCCCCCGTCGCCGGGACCGGCGGACAGGGCCTGCGGGAGGTGGATGCCGAGGACGCCGTCGAGGAGTTCGTTGACGTACTGGCTCCAGCCGACCGCGACGGCGGAGACGGAGACGCCGTACTCCAGGAGCAGGCACCAGCCGACCAGGAAGGCGGTGGTCTCGCCGAGACCGGCGTAGGCGAAGGAGTACGAGGATCCGGAGACCGGGATGGCGCCGCCGAGTTCGGCGAAGGCGAACGCGGTCAGCACGCAGGTGATCGCCGCGAGGACGAAGGAGACCACGACGGCCGGTCCGGCCTCGGCGACCGAGTCGGAGAGGCCGACGAAGATGCCGGTGCCGACGATCGCGCCGACACCGAAGCAGACGAGGTGGAACAGGCCCATCGTGCGCTTGAGGCTGTGGCCCGCGCGGTCGGCGCCGGACTCGGCGACCAGGAGGTGGGGGGATTTGATGCGGGGCATGCGGGTGGTGCTCGTTTCTGGTGCGGGGTGGCGCGGGTGGTGCGGGCGCGGGGGTGGTCGCGCGCGGCGGCGCCGGAAGGGGTGGCTCCGGAGCCGCCGGTCGTGCCTGGGGAGGGAGGGGTCAGGCCAGGGTGGCGACCAGGACGGCCTTGATGGTGTGCAGGCGGTTCTCGGCCTCGTCGAAGACGACGGAGTGCGCCGACTCGAAGACCTCGTCCGTGACCTCCAGGGAGTCCAGGCCGTGGGCGTCGTAGATCTCCTGGCCGACCTTGGTGCCGAGGTCGTGGAAGGCGGGGAGGCAGTGCAGGAACTTGACGTCCGGGTTACCGGTGGCGCGCAGCACGTCCATGGTCACCGCGTACGGGACGAGGGCGGCGATGCGCTCCTGCCAGACCTCCTTGGGCTCGCCCATGGAGACCCAGACGTCGGTGGCGACGAAGTCCGCGCCGCGCACGCCCTCCTCCAGGGTCTCGGTGAGGGTGATCCGCGCGCCGCTGGTGACGGCCAGCTCGTGGGCGCGGTCGACGATCTCCTGGGCGGGCCAGTAGGACTTCGGGGCGACGATCCGCACGTCCATGCCGAGCAGGGCACCGGTGATCAGGTAGGAGTTGCCCATGTTGAAGCGGGCGTCGCCGAGGTAGGCGAAGGCGGTCCGGTCGAGGGGCTTGTCGGTGTGCTCGGTCATGGTGAGCACGTCGGCGAGCATCTGGGTGGGGTGCCAGTCGTCGGTGAGGCCGTTGTAGACGGGCACGCCCGCGAAGGCGGCCAGTTCCTCGACCTTGGCCTGGCTGTCGCCGCGGTACTCGATGCCGTCATACATCCGGCCGAGCACCCGCGCGGTGTCCTTCACGGACTCCTTGTGGCCGATCTGCGAGCCGGACGGGTCCAGGTAGGTGGTGGAGGCGCCCTGGTCGGCGGCGGCGACCTCGAACGCGCAGCGGGTGCGCGTCGAGGTCTTCTCGAAGATCAGCGCGATGTTGCGGCCCCGCAGGTACGGTGTCTCGGTCCCGGCCTTCTTGGCGGCCTTCAGCTCGGCGGCCAGCTCCAGCAGGCCGCGGAACTCGTCGGCGGTGAAGTCCAGCTCCTTGAGGAAGGGCCGGCCGGCGAGGGCGGTCGGGACAGTCGCCATGGGGCGCTCCAATGAGACGGGGTACGGAGAACTACCGGATACTACCGGAATACTATACGAGCTTCTGAATTCTTATACGGGATCACGTCGGTCCTCATACGGCATCACGTTCGACCGGGCAGCTCATGCAGCGCGGGCCGCCGCGGCCCCGGCCCAGTTCGCTGCCGGGGATCTCGATGACCTCGATGCCCTGCTTGCGCAGGTGGGTGTTGGTGGTGGCGTTGCGCTCGTAGGCGACGACGACGCCCGGCTCGACGGCCAGCACGTTGCAGCCGTCGTCCCACTGCTCGCGTTCGGCGGCGTGGACGTCCTGGGTGGCGGTGAGCACCCGTATCTCGCTCAGGCCGAGGGCGGCGGCGATCGCGCGGTGCATGTGCTCCGGCGGGTGGTCGGTGACCTTCAGCTCCTTGTCGCCGACGCCGGGCTCGATGGTGTACGAGCGGAGCATGCCGAGGCCGGCGTACTGGGTGAAGGTGTCGCCGTCGACCATGGTCATCACGGTGTCGAGGTGCATGAAGGCACGCCGCTTCGGCAGGTCGAGGGCGACGATGGTGCGGGCCGAGCCGGCGGCGAAGAGCTTGTGGGCGAGCATCTCGACGGCCTGCGGGGTGGTGCGCTCGCTCATGCCGATGAGGACGGCGCCGTTGCCGATGACGAGGACGTCGCCGCCCTCGATGGTGGAGGGGTAGTCGGCCTGCCCCTCGGACCAGAGGTGGAAGGGCTCGGCGCCGCCGCCGTCACGGAAGAGTGGATGGTGGCGGTAGATCGCCTCGAAGTGGACCGTCTCGCGCTGCCGGGCGGGCCAGCGCATGGCGTTGATGGAGACGCCGTCGTAGATCCAGGCCGAGGTATCGCGGGTGAAGAGGTGGTTGGGGAGCGGGCCGAGCAGGAAGTCGTCCAGTTCCATGACGTGGAAGCGCACGGAGACCGGTTCGGGGTGTGCGTCGAGGAACTCGCGCTTGGTCATGCCGCCGATGAGCAGCTCGGCGAGGGCGGCGGCGGGGAGGGGCTCGACGGCGGCCCGGAGGTGGTCCGTGGCCAGGACGCCGTACTCCTTCTCGTCGAAGACGCGGTCGAGGACGAGGTTCCGGGCGGCCGGGACGGTGAGGGTCTCGGTGAGGAGGTCGCCGAAGAGGTGGACGGCGACGCCGCGGTCGCGCAGCACGTCGGCGAACCCGTCGTGCTCGGCGCGGGCGCGGCGCACCCAGAGCACGTCGTCGAAGAGGAGGGCGTCCTTGTTGCTGGGCGTGAGCCTTTTGAGCTCCAGATCCGGCCGGTGCAGGATGACGCGGCTGAGCCGCCCGGCTTCGGAGTCGACGTGGAATCCCATGCCTCTCATCCTGACCGGATCGCGGCCGGTTGACGCCCTCTCTCTTCTCTCGCCCCTCTTTCTCGTCCTCTTGACGATAATCGGCGCCACGCCTTATCGTCTTACCGACGAGAAAGACGGAGGTCTCCTGATGGCCGACATCACCCGGCGCCTGGGCTGGCGCCATCTGCGCGGCGCGCCCACCGCACATGTGCGCCACCACCGGGACGGAAAGCTGGTGCACGACGGGCCGGGACTCAGCTTCTGGTTCCGGGCACTGAGCGCCGCGCTCTCCGAGGTCCCGGTCGAGGACCGCGAGCTGGCCATGGCCTTCCGCGCCCGGACCGCCGACTTCCAGGACGTGTCCGTGCAGGCCACGGTCACCTACCGGATCGACGACCCGGCGCTCGCCGCCGCCCGGCTGGACTTCTCCGTCGACCCCGACACCGGTAAGTGGCGCGGCGCGCCCCTGGAGCAGATCGGGACGCTGCTGACCGAGACGGCCCAGCAGCACGCCCTGGACGTCCTGGCCCGCACGCCGCTCTCGGCCGCGCTGGCCGACGGGGTCGCGGCGGTCCGCGACCGGATCGCGGCGGGTCTCGGCGCGGAGCCGCGGCTGCCGGCGACCGGCATCGCGGTGGTGGCCGTACGGGTCATGGCGGTGCGGCCGGAGGCGGAGGTGGAGCGGGCGCTGCGTACGCCCGCCCGGGAGCAGATCCAGCAGGAGGCCGACCGGGCGACGTACGAGCGGCGGGCCGTCGCCGTCGAGCGCGAGCGGGCCATCGCCGAGAACGAACTGGACAGCAAGATCGAGCTGGCCCGGCGCGAGGAGCGGCTCGTGGAGCAGCGCGGCGCCAACGCGCGGCGCGAGGCGGAGGAGGGCGCGGCGGCCGACAAGGTCCGCGCGCAGGCCGAGGCGGCGCGCACGGTGAAGCTCGCCGAGGCGGAGGCGGCGCGTTCGGTGGCGCTGGCCCGCGCGGAGGCGCAGGCGGCGCGGGAGGTGGGCGAGGCGCGGGCGGAGGCACAGGCGGCGTGGCTGCGGGTGCACGCCGACGTCGACGTGGCGACGCTGCACGCGCTGACCGGGACACGGCTGGCGGAGAACCTGCCGCGCATCGACAGCGTGACGGTGTCGCCGGACGTGCTGACCGGCCTGCTGGCCCGGCTGGGCGGCGGCGAACGCGGCGGCGAGCGGGGTGGGGAGCGGGGATGAGTCTCGCGCCGCGGGCCGTGCTGGTCCACCGCACCACGGAGTACGAGGAGCTGGTCGCCCGGCACGGTACGCACGGGCAGGCCGCGTACTTCCTCTCCTCCCGGGGCCGGGACATCGAGGAGGTGGCCCGGCGCCACCAGCGCACCCGGCGGGCGTTCGCGGAGGTGGCCGCCGCGATTCCGCTGACCTGGCGGCAGGCCCGGGTGGAGCGGGGTGAACTGGACCGGTTCCTCTTCGCGCCCGAGGACGTGGTGGTCGTGGTCGGCCAGGACGGGCTGGTGGCCAACGTGGCGAAGTACCTCGCCGGGCAGCCGGTGATCGGTGTCGACGCGGAACCGGGGCGCAACGCGGGGGTGCTGGTGCGGCACCGGTCCGCCGACGCGGCGGCGCTCCTGCGGGCCGCCCTCTCCGGCCGCGCGGACGAACTGGTCATGGTCGAGGCCGTCGCCGACGACACGCAGCGGCTGGTCGCGCTGAACGAGATCTACCTCGGAGCCGCCGGCCACCAGTCGGCCCGGTACCGCCTGGGCCTCGACGGCGACAGGGGTGTCGTCGAGGCCCAGGCGTCCTCCGGGGTGCTGGTGGGGACCGGCACGGGGGCGACCGGATGGCTCCGGTCGGTCTGGCAGGAGCGGGGCAGTGCCCTGCCCCTGCCGGCCCCCACGGAGGAGCGCCTGCTCTGGTTCGTCCGCGAGGCCTGGCCGTCCCCGGCCACCGGAACGTCCCTGGTCTCCGGCCAGCTCCTGCCCGCCGCCCGCCTCCACCTCACCGTCGAATCCGAACACCTGGTGGCCTTCGGCGACGGCGTGGAATCCGACGCCCTGTCCCTGACCTTCGGCCAGTCGGTACGGGTGGGGGTGTGCGGGGAGCGGTTGCGACTGGTGGGGTAGGCGGCGGAGCCGCACGTCCTTAAGATGACCTTCCGAACTGCCGAGCTTCGAGGGGAAGCATGGTGGAAGGGCTGCCCGGCACGTACGTCAGAGACTTCGTCCGCTCGGTATCGGCAGAGGTGGTCAAGCCAGTACTCCGTGAAACCCTCTTCAGCACGTACGTGGAGCGGCAGATACTCCTGCACCTTCCGGCTTTTTCCGCGGACGCCATACGGAACGATCATCGCCAGACCGCCTCTCGCCTCAAATCGGTCCTGCACGAACGCTTCACACACGCGTCCTTTTCCGCTTGGCGTCCGATCTCGACGTGCGACTCCTGGCGCTTCGGTGAAGTGCCACCTGATCTTGGTCTGTCTCTGCAACACCTCACGCACTACATGCACTGCCCTCGCTCGGACACACTGCTTCATTACGGTGCGTATCAGGGTCCCCTGCCTGGTCTCTACTTGGCTTTTTCCCGATGTGATCGAGAGTACTTGTGGGTGGCACTTACCCGCTATCTGGAGAGTTGCCGCTTACCCGTCCCCAGTCGCACATCCGTCGTCGTGCTCACCCGCGCGACCGCGACGGAGCAGTTACCCAAGAACCTGGTCAGCACCACCGTGAGCCGGGCCTCTGAAGTTCTGGCGAGCACCTTCTCAGCCCACTTGTGCCTCACCGCGGTCAATCCCTTTCTCGGCTTCGACGGCGCCTCGATGAGGGCTTCCGGGTTCGTTCCTTTCACCCTCAGCCCGATGGCGTATCTGTACGACGACGACCTGCTCTTCACGAGTCGCCGCACCGCGCCACCACAACCTACAGTCCAGAAACTCCGGACACCGCCGATAGTTTGGCTGGTCAAACCAGTCTCGCGTCGATACAGGTCACTCTCCGCCAGCTTCGAAACGCGATATCTGCATATCAAAGACAACGACTATCGGGGGCGACAGGGGGACCCGCTTCGGCCATGAACAGAGAAAACGCTCCGGGCCTCTTCATAGCCAGTGACGCCAGAACCCAGTACGCGGAGGATATTCTCACGGCCTTGGCCCTGCCTGCCGGATCGGTACTGCAACTGCGCTACGACGACCAGTATCTTTCGCAGCCGCTGCGGCAGTCCTGCGTGTCCGGTGAGAGTGTGGGCCGTCGGTTCATGCTCTCCTTCATGAGCGCCATGAGCAGCGGTCGGCATTTCGTGATACCGGTGCGCTTCTGTCGAGTCGTCGACACCCAGGTACTCGGTGGCGTGTGGGTCTTCCGCGTGGCTATGGAGCAGTACCCGGCCCTCGACGGCTGGCCGACGGACAGCGACGCGTTGGAAGAGCTGGGCAGCCGACTGCAGTCCGACCTGAGCGACGGGAACGACGCGCCCTTCTCCTTCGCGAGACACTCCTGCCCACTCGTGGTCGGCTTCGGCGACAACGACGCGCAGAGCTGGAACCAAATCGCGCGCCGCTTGAGCGCGGTGCCCGCTTTCGGTGCCCGTCAGCACTTTCTCAAGATCGACCCGCCGACGCTGTTGACGAGGTCTTCAGCGCTTGCCGCCGACGACACGGGAACGTTCACCCTGACCGAGGAGAACAATCACAGCTTGGCCGTCACCTACTGGGCTGCCGAACACGACGCGATCGCCAGCAGCCGACTGGAGCTGTCCGTCTGGGGCGAGGGCGCAGCTCTCGTATCACCGTCTCAGGTGCCTTTGAAGGCGCGCTATGACAGCTACGAGGTGATGTTCCGTTCTCTTTCGATCAGTTCTCCGTCGATGTGTAGGTTCGACATCAGCATCACCCAGGACTCCGACACGAGCGCAGGGGCCCGGCTCACGGCAGGAGCACAGTTGACATTTCGCCTTGCCGCTTCCCGCCGTCGCATGCTGGCACGCGTAAGTGTCAGCGCGCTGGCCGCCTTGCTCCTCGCTGTGCCCTCGATGCTGGGACCGGACACGCCTTCTGGGGTACGTATCACCATCGCCGGTCTGGGAGCCGTAGCACTGGGCATCACCAGTTCAGGCGTGGGAACATGGGGAAGAAAATGATGAAGGAATCAAGCACGACGGCAGCTGATCTGCTCGAACTCACCGAGGAGATCGTCATTCCGATGTGTTCCATTCAGCGCACGATCACTCTGCCAACCACTCCCGCACGCCGAGAGAACGACGCGGAACACAGTTTCGGACTGGCCGTGCTGGCATGCTCCTTGGCGAGCCGTTCGAGCAGCGACCTCGACACCGGACGGATCGCGGAGTATGCCCTCGTACACGACCTCATCGAGATTCACACAGGGGATCGTTCCGTCTACGCCGATGTGCGTCCTGGCATGAGCGGGGACGGAGTACAGGAAGACTTGACCGGGCGGGCGGCGGGTAACTTCGGTAGCAGTTTCCCCTGGGTTAACACCAGAGTGCGCGATTATCTCCGTCAGGCAGACGAAGAGAGTCGCTTCGTGTATGCACTGGACAAAATTGTGCCGCACGCGATCGTCCTGCTCACCAATCAGCATCCCCTGAGCCCCACGTGGCACGAGTACTTGAGGACCGAGGAGATCGCGAGAGACAAGGTACTTCGCGCTTACCCGCTGCTTCTTCCCGTCTTCGACGAGTTGTGTGCAATGTTCGCGGCACGCCCTCACTTGTTCCGGGCGAGCGATACGTGACGGAAGAACCCCACCAGTCCTTCCATGCGCCGTTCCTCGACTGGATAGGTGACTCCCCACGCACCGCTGGCCTGTCCGACCTCATCCGGCTGCTGGGATCCGACTCGGTGTACTTCATCGGAGGCGCCGTCCGGGATTACCTGTTGGGCTCTCCAACCGATGCGGTACGTGACGTCGACCTGCTCTACGACGGCCGAATCGACCGCGTGCGTCACCTCCTGGAACGACGCCATGAGGTGACGCGAACGCGTTTCGGCAACCCCTCGGTTCGGCTCGGCGAGCATCTGTACGTGGACGTGTTCCCGCCTGCGACGCCTTTCGGCGAACCGGTACCGCTGCCCGAGGCCCCGCTGTACTGCGACACCACTGTCAACGCGATCGCCCTGAACGCCGCCCATGGACGGGTTCTCGATCCGACAGGCGGACTGCGCGACCTGCGCGGACGCCGGACCCGCCTGCTGCCGCTGGGATGGGCGGCGGATGCTACGACACAGGCTCATCTCCTGGCCAAAGTCGTGACGTTGAGTCGACGCCACAACCTGTCCTACGTGGACCTCCACATCGCGGACAGCGCCGCGGATCGGCTGCGGGCATCGAGTTTTGACGACGAGGTGTCTCGGCATGTGCAGACGTATACCGATTGGCGGGACGGTGCCTGCGTGGAGGCACCATGACCCCGGGCTGCCGACGCGCCGCGGGGTCACGTGCCGGGCCCTAGGACAGCTGCGACTGCACCTGGGCGGAGATCAGCTCCAGGTGGTCCAGGTCGTGCAGGTCGAGGACCTGGAGGTAGATCCGCTCGGCGCCGACCTCGGCGAAGCGGCCGATGCGGTCGACGACCTCGGCCGGGGATCCGGCCAGTCCGTTGGCCTTCAGCTCGTCCACCTCGCGGCCGATGACGGCGGCGCGGCGGGCGACCTCGGCGTCGTCCTTGCCGACGCAGACGACGAGGGCGCCTGAGTAGGTCAGCTCGTCGGCGTCCCGGCCGGCCTCCTCGGCGGCGGCCCGGACCCGGCCGAACTGCCGTGCCGTGTCCTCGATCGAGGCGAAGGGGATGTTGAACTCGTCGGCGTACTTCGCCGCCAGCCGCGGGGTGCGGGTGGCGCCGTGGCCGCCGATCAGCACGGGGATCCTGGACTGCGCGGGCTTGGGCAGAGCCGGCGAGTCGGTGAGGTCGTAGTACGTGCCGTGGAAGTCGAAGGTCTTGCCCGGCTCGGTCGCCCACAGGCCGGTGACGACGGCGAGCTGCTCCTCCAGGCGGCCGAACTTCTCCTTGGGGAAGGGGATGCCGTACGCCTTGTGCTCTTCCTCGAACCAGCCCGCGCCGAGGCCGAGTTCGACGCGGCCGCCGGACATCTGGTCGACCTGGGCCACCTGGATGGCGAGGACGCCGGGCAGCCGGAAGGTACCGGCGGTCATCAGTGTGCCGAGCCGGATGCGCTTGGTCTCGCGGGCGAGGCCCGCCAGGGTGATCCAGGCGTCGGTGGGGCCGGGGAGGCCGTCCACGGAGCCCATCTTCAGGTAGTGGTCACTGCGGAAGAAGGCGTCGAAACCGAGGTCCTCGGTGGCCTTGGCGACGGTGAGCAAGGTGTCATAGGTGGCCCCCTGCTGGGGCTCGGTGAAGATGCGGAGATCCATGTCCCCATCCTGCACGCTCGGCCGCCGTACGCTTCTCACCCCTCCCCTGCGTGCCGGGGGCGCACGCGGGAGTGACCGGGTCCGAGACTCCCCACCCGTCACCCCGCCTCCCGCTCGGGCACCCCGTCCTCGTCCGCCAGTCTTCGCAGCATCTGGAGGACTCGGTCGCGGGACTCGTCCGCCGCGTCGATGGCCTCCATGCACTGCCAGTACGTGGACTCGTCGTCCGCCGCGCAGGCCGTGGCGACGAGGGCGATGCCGGTCTCCGCGAGCAGTGCCGCCAGGCGCAGCAGGCACTGGCGGGCGTCGCCCAGCTCGGTGAGCTGGGCGGCGCGCAGCTCACCGGGGGCCAGCTCCGGGGTGTCCAGCACGCCGCAGCCGCGGCCCGCCACCTCGGTGAGTCCCAGCGCCTCGCCGCGCAGGGACGGCGGCCCGAAGACCGCCAGTCTGCTCCCTATGGCCTGGGCCAGCGCCTGCGCCTGCCACACCTCCGCCAGCGTCTGCGGCACGTCGCCGCCGGCGGTCAGGGCACGCCTGCTCGTCAGGATGAGCCGCACCGCGTCCATGGGGCCGCCCCCGTCCGTCCCGACGCGTTCGCGACGCGTCCGCCCGACTCCATTGTCCACTACCCAGAGTGAGGGCGTGTGGGACGAAAAGCCAGAGGAAGGCGGAAATCTCTGGACAACAAATCGGTTGCGACCGGTGAAACAACTACTGTGAGTAATTACGGAGTTGAGCGTTCCGTCGACTCCCGGACGGCCGGGAACCGCGTCTCGTTGCGGTCGATCTTCGCGGCGAGCGCGGCCAGCGGGTCGACGCCCAGCACCTCGCAGAACTGCAGGAGGTACGCCAGTACATCGGCGACCTCGTCGCGGACGCGGTGCGCCGAGCCGGGGTCGTCCATCACGCGGGCCGACTGCTCGGGCGTCAGCCACTGGAAGATCTCCACCAGTTCGGACGCCTCGACGCTGAGCGCGGCGACGAGGTTCTTCGGCGTGTGGTACGGCTGCCAGTCGCGCGCCGCGGCGAACTCGGCCAGTCTGCGCTGGAGCGTCCGCACGTCCAGGGGATCATCGGTCACGGTTCCAGGAATACCACCGCCGCCGCGACCGCCCCCGGCCGCCCGCACGCTCCGGAGCCGACCGGCCCCGCCCGCCTCTCACATCCCGGGGACGCTCGCCCCCTCCATCAGTCCGGTCACCTCGGTCCCGGCCGGTGTGAGCAGGAACACATTCCGGTCCACCCGGTGCATCCCGCTCGCCAGCCCGAAGACGACGCCCGTACTGAAGTCCAGGACGCGCTTCGCGACCACCGTGTCCGCGCCCGTCAGGTCGAGCAGCACGGGGATGCCCGCCATCAGGGTCTCGGCGACCTCGCGGGCGTCCGCGAACACATTGACCCGCATCACCACGAACCGACGCCTGGCCTCGGTCTCCGCCTCCGGCAGCGCCCGGTGTCCCACCGAGGACGGCCAGGCGTCGCGTCCACGCAACGGAACGACCTGGGCGAGCCCCTCCCACTGTTCATCGGTGACGTCGTGGCTGTTCACCGGCTCCCCCCGCTCCGACTCGCCTTCAATGCCTGCACCAGCCAATTCTTACGCCAAGTCACCCGTTCGGCCCAACAGCGACACGATCCGCGACAGCGGCGGCGTCCGGCAGGAGGCACAACGGGTGCGTCCCGCGCCGGTCCGGCGTTGACTGGACGGGACCCACCGCGGAGGGGGAACCATGGCGGACGGACCGAAGAGCGGAGCCCCGAAGCGGCACGCGCCGTGGCCCGCGGCACGCACCTGGCTCTGGCGCACCGCCGCCACGGCGGCCGTGGTGGTGACCGCCTACTTCCGGCTCCCCTTCGACCGCCTCGGCACCCGCCACCCGGGCCTGGCCTGGCTGCTGTTCGCCCTCGTCCTCGCCGGTGTCGCCGTGCTGCTGCTGCGTCAGGTGCGGCACGTCCTCACCGGGCGCCCCGGCACCCGGCCGGGGCTCGCCATCACCCTCCTCATCATCCTGACCGCGCACACCTTCGCCGCCTGCTACTACATCCTGTCCCGGCAGCCGGGCGAGTTCTCCGGACTGCGCACCCGCGTGGACGCCCTGTACTTCACCGTGGTCACGTTCGCCACCGTCGGGTACGGCGACGTCACGCCCCGGGGGCAGGCGTCCCGGGTGGTGACCGTGGTGCAGATCCTGTACACGTTCGTCTTCCTGACGGCCGCCGCCACGGCTCTGGCCCAGCGGGCCCGCGACCTCGTGCTGAGGCGCCCGGACGACCCGGCCCCGTGACGGCCCGCCACCGCGGCGCCGGCGCCCCGGGCACGCTTGTCACCACCCCCGGCCGCGCACTACTGTCGCCACGCCTTGGTGAACGGGAAACCGGTGTGATGCCGGTGCGGCCCTCGCCACTGTGAATCGGGAAGTCCGGCTCCGGCCCCCTACGAGGGGGCAGCCACTGGGTCCTCGCGGCCCGGGAAGGCGGAGCACGGGCGGTGGTACCCGTCAGCCAGGAGACCGGCCAAGGCGCGTCGTCCATCCACGAGGTGCTGGAGAGGGTCTGCTGAGTCATGCACATAGCCGAGGGTTTCCTGCCTCCGGCGCACGCGATCGCCTGGGGTGTCGCGTCGGCGCCGTTCGTCGTCCACGGAGTACGTTCCCTCACCCGTGAGGTCCGCGAGCACCCGGAGAGCACCCTGCTCCTCGGTGCCGCCGGGGCCTTCACGTTCGTCCTGTCCGCCCTGAAACTCCCCTCCGTCACCGGCAGTTGCTCCCATCCCACCGGTACCGGGCTGGGCGCGATCCTGTTCCGGCCGCCGGTCATGGCGGTGCTCGGCACGATCACGCTGCTGTTCCAGGCGCTGCTGCTGGCCCACGGCGGCCTGACCACGCTCGGCGCCAACGTCTTCTCCATGGCGATCGTCGGCCCGTGGGCCGGGTACGCCGTCTACAGGCTGCTCCGGCGCTACGACGTGCCGCTGATGGTCACCGTCTTCTGCGGCGCGTTCGCCGCCGACCTGTCCACGTACTGCGTCACCAGCGTGCAGCTCGCGCTGGCTTTCCCCGACCCGGGCAGCGGGTTCTGGGGCGCGCTCGGCAAGTTCGGCTCGATCTTCGCGGTCACGCAGATCCCGCTCGCGGTGAGCGAGGGCCTGCTCACGGTGGTGGTGATGCGGCTGCTGGTGCAGTCGAGCAAGGGCGAGCTGACCCGGCTGGGCGTGCTTCCGGCGAAGCCGGGGACCGGGGAGAGCGCGACGCGGGAGGCGGTGGCCAAGTGAAGCGGAACACGAGGATCAATCTCCTGCTGCTGCTCGCGGTGGCCGTGCTGGCGGTGATCCCGCTGGTGTTCGGTCTCGGCGACCACAAGGAGGAGCCGTTCACCGGGGCCGACGCGGAGGCGGAGACAGCGATCACGGAACTGGAACCGGAGTACGAGCCCTGGTTCTCGCCGCTGTACGAACCGCCCTCCGGGGAGATCGAGTCGGCGCTGTTCGCGGCGCAGGCCGCGCTCGGCGCGGGCGTCCTCGCCTACTACTTCGGGCTCCGCAGAGGCCGGCGGCAGGGCGCGGAACAGGCCCTGGCCGACCGGCGGGACGCCTCCGTGGGCAACGGGGGCAACGTGGGCGACGTGGGCGACTGAGTGCTGCCGATCGACGCGGCGGCGCACAGCAGTCGCTGGCGCCGCCGCCACCCCGTGGACAAGGCCGTGCTCGGACTCGGCCTGACCGTGCTCGCGATCTCGCTGCCCGCCTGGCCGGGAGCGGCCCTGGTGCTGGTCACCGCCGTGACCGTGCTGCTCGGCCCGGCGGGGGTGCCCGCGCGGCGGCTGTGGCGGGCCTGGCGGGTGCCGCTCGGCTTCTGCGTGACGGGTGCGCTGCCGCTGCTGGTGCGGGTCGGGGGCCCGGACGGTTTCGTCTCGGCCGCCCCCGGCGGCCCGGCGCACGCCGCCGGACTGCTGCTGCGTACGTCGGCGGCGTCGCTCGGCGTGCTGCTGTTCGCGTTCACCACCCCGATGTCCGATCTGCTGCCGCGTCTGGTGCGGGCCGGGGTGCCGGCCCCCGTCGTGGACGTCGCCCTGGTGACGTACCGCATGAGCTTCCTGCTCCTGGACTCCGTACGGCGGATCAGGGACGCGCAGGCCGCGCGGCTCGGGCACACCACGCGGGCCGCCGCCTGGCGCTCCCTCGGCGGGCTCGGCGCGACGGCGTTCACGCGGGCCTTCGGCCGGGCGGCCCGGCTCCAGAGCGGACTCGCCGGGCGCGGCTACGACGGCTCCCTGCGCGTCCTGGTCCCCGAGGCCCGCGTCTCGGGCCGGTTCACGGCGGCGAGCCTGACGCTGCTCGGCGCGGTGGCCGCCCTCACCTTCGTACTGGATTCGTACGGGAAGGGCCGCTGACATGAGCGGAGACGCCCCGCCACTGGTCGCCCTGCGGGGCGTGTCCTTCGCCTACGAGGAGGGGCCCGTCGTCCTGGACGGCCTGGACTTCGAGGTCCGCGAGGGCCGGGCGCTGGCGCTGCTCGGCCGCAACGGCAGCGGCAAGACCACCCTGATGCGGCTGCTCAGCGGCGGACTGCGGCCGCGTGCCGGCCGGTTGACGCTCGGGGGTGAGCCGGTGACGTACGGCCGTGCGGGGCTGACCCGGCTGCGGACCACCGTGCAACTGGTGGTGCAGGACCCCGACGACCAGCTCTTCGCGGCCTCCGTCGGCCAGGACGTGTCGTTCGGGCCGCTCAACCTCGGTCTGCCCGACGCGGAGGTCCGCGCCCGCGTCGAGGAGGCGCTGACCGCGCTGGACATCGCGGCACTGGCCGACCGCCCCACCCACCTGCTCTCCTACGGGCAGCGCAAGCGGACGGCGATCGCGGGCGCGGTCGCGATGCGGCCCCGGGTGCTGATCCTGGACGAGCCGACCGCGGGGCTCGACCCGGACGGCCAGGAACGGCTGCTGGCCACCCTCGACGGGCTCCGCGCGGCCGGGACGACGGTCGTCATGGCGACCCACGACGTCGACCTCGCCCTGCGCTGGGCCGACGACGCGGCACTGCTCACCCCCGAGGGCGTCCACACCGGCCCGGCCCCCCGCGCCCTGTCCCGCACGGACCTCCTGACCCGTGCGGGCCTGCGCCTCCCCTGGGGCATCGCGGCGACCCGGCTGCTCCACACCCAGGGTCTCCTGCCGGAGCAGGCACCGGGCCCCCGGACGGCGGAGGAACTGGCCGCCTTGGCCACGCATGACAACGCGCCCCCTCAGGGGCGCGGGGAACTGCGCGACCAGCCCCAACGGCCGTGCACCCGCCCCGCCACCTGAGGCATCACCCCTGACGGCCGAAGAGCCCGAGCACCGCCGGACGGGTGAGCGTCGCACGTCACATCGTCGGAGAGAACAAGGTCACAAGTGCGGCCTCTGCTGCCCGCCCGCCGTCCTGGCCTAGCATCCGACCATGACGGTCCTGCCTGACGACGGGCTCCCGCTGGCGGCCGAGTTCCCTGACGCGACACATGAGCAGTGGCAGCACCTCGTGGCGGGTGTCCTGCGCAAGTCCGGCAAGGAGATCTCGGACGCCGAGGCGGAGCAGACGCTGTCCACCGCACTGGAAGACGGGTTGCGCGTACGGCCCCTGTACACGGCGCGGGACGCCGCGCCCGACCCCGGGCTGCCGGGATTCGCGCCGTTCACGCGCGGCGCGCGCGCCGAGGGGAGCACGGGCGGCGGCTGGGACGTACGCCAGCGCCACACGGCCACCGGTGACCCCGCGGACTCCGCCGCGGTCCTGGCCGATCTGGAGCACGGCGTCACCTCCCTGTGGCTGCTCGCCGGGGAGCACGCGGGCGCCCCGGTCACGGCCCTCGACACCGCCCTGGACGGCGTGTTCCTGGATCTCGCCCCCGTCGTGCTGGACGCCGGTGCCGACACCGGCCCGGCCGCGCGGCGGCTGTTCGCGCTGTACGAGGAGCGGGGCGTCGCCGCCGACGCGGTCCGCGGCAGCCTGGGCGCCGACCCGCTCGGCCACGAGGCGCGCACCGGCCGGGGCTACGACATCGCCGGCATCGCCGCGGAGGCCCGCCGCTGCGCCGACCACCACCCGGGGCTGCGCGCCATGACCGTGGACGCGCTGCCGTACCACGAGGCCGGGGGCTCGGCGGCGCAGGAGCTGGGCTGCTCGCTGGCGACCGGGGTGGCGTACCTGCGCGGGCTGACCGACGCCGGACTGAGCGTCGAACAGGCCGCGGGCCAGATCGAGTTCCGGTACGCGGCCACCGCCGACCAGTTCCTGACCATCGCCAAACTGCGCGCGGCGCGGCGGCTGTGGGCGCGGGTCGCCGAGGTGTGCGGCGTCGGGCGCGCGGGGGCGCAGGTGCAGCACGCGGTGACGTCGCCGGTGATGATGACGCGCCGCGACCCGTGGGTGAACATGCTGCGCACCACGGTCGCCGCGCTGGCCGCGGGGGTGGGCGGCGCCGACGCGGTGACCGTGCTCCCCTTCGACCACGCGCTCGGCCTGCCGGACGCGTTCGCGCGCCGTGTCGCCCGCAACACCTCCACGATCCTGATCGAGGAGTCGCACCTGTCCCGGGTGATCGACCCGGCGGGCGGCTCCTGGTACGTGGAGCGGCTCACCGACGAACTGGCGCACGCGGCGTGGGAGTTCTTCCAGAGAATCGAGCGCGACGGCGGCCAGGCGGCGGCGCTGCGCTCCGGCGCGGTCGGCGACCGGCTGGCCGCGACCTGGGCGGCGCGTTCCGAGCGGCTCGCCACGCGGCGCGAACCGGTCACCGGGGTGAGCGAGTTCCCGCACCTGGCGGAGGAGCCGGTGGTCCGCGAGGCCGCGCCCGAGCCGCCGTCCGGCGGGCTGCCCCGGGTGCGCCGGGACGAGGCGTTCGAGGCGCTGCGGGCCCGTTCCGACGCGCACCTCGCGGCGACCGGCGCCCGGCCCCGGGTGTACCTCGCGGCGCTCGGCCCGGCCGCCGCGCACACCGCGCGGCTGTCCTTCGCCGCCAACCTCTTCCAGGCGGGCGGCGTCGAGCCGGTCACCGAGGGTCCCTTCGAGGAGAGCGGCGCGCGGGAGGTGTGCCTGTGCTCCAGTGACGCCGTGTACGCGCAGGAGGCGGAGCGGGCCGCGGAGCGGTTGCGCGCGGCGGGCGCCGGGCACGTGTTCCTCGCGGGCCGCCCGGGGACGTACGCGGGCGTCGACACCTACGTCTTCGCCGGCTGTGACGCCGTCGCCGTGCTGACCGCCGCGCTCGACCGCATGCTCGACCGCATGCTCGACCGACCAGGAGTGTCCTGATGACCGCGAGGGGCGCGCACGAGATCCCCGACTTCTCGTCCGTGGAACTGGGGGCGCCGTCCGTCGGCGCCGGGCCCGACGAGTGGCGTACGGCGGTGAAGAGGGCCGCCGGCGGCGCCGACCTGCGGTGGGAGACACCGGAGGGCATCGAGGTCAAGCCGCTGTACACCGGGCAGGATCTGGAGGGCCTGGACTTCCTCGGCACCTACCCGGGCGTCGCGCCGTATCTGCGCGGCCCGTACCCGACGATGTACGTGAACCAGCCGTGGACGATCCGCCAGTACGCGGGGTTCTCGACCGCCGAGGAGTCCAACGCCTTCTACCGCCGCAACCTGCGCGCCGGGCAGAAGGGCCTCTCCGTCGCCTTCGACCTGCCCACCCACCGCGGCTACGACAGCGACCACCCGCGGGTCACCGGTGACGTCGGCATGGCGGGCGTGGCGATCGACTCCATCCTCGACATGCGGCAGCTCTTCGACGGCATCCCGCTGGACCGGATGACGGTGTCGATGACGATGAACGGCGCGGTGCTGCCGGTGCTGGCGCTGTACATCGTGGCGGCGGAGGAGCAGGGCGTGGAGCCGGAGAAGCTGGCGGGGACCATTCAGAACGACATCCTCAAGGAGTTCATGGTCCGCAACACGTACATCTATCCGCCGAAGCCGTCGATGCGGATCATCTCCGACATCTTCGCGTACACCTCCCGGCGGATGCCCCGGTACAACTCGATCTCCATCTCGGGCTACCACATCCAGGAGGCGGGCGCGACGGCCGACCTGGAGCTGGCGTACACCCTCGCGGACGGGGTGGAGTACATCCGGGCGGGCCGGGAGGCGGGCCTCGACGTGGACGCGTTCGCGCCGCGTCTCTCCTTCTTCTGGGCGATCGGCATGAACTTCTTCATGGAGATCGCCAAGCTCCGCGCGGCCCGCCTGCTGTGGGCGAAGCTCGTCGGGCAGTTCGACCCGCGGAACCCCAAGTCGCTGTCCCTGCGCACGCATTCGCAGACCTCTGGCTGGTCCCTGACGGCCCAGGACGTGTTCAACAACGTCACGCGCACGTGCGTGGAGGCGATGGCCGCGACGCAGGGCCACACCCAGTCGCTGCACACCAACGCCCTCGACGAGGCGCTGGCGCTGCCCACCGACTTCTCCGCCCGTATCGCCCGCAACACCCAGCTCCTCATCCAGCAGGAGTCCGGCACGACCCGTGTCATCGACCCGTGGGGCGGCAGCGCCTATGTGGAGAAGCTGACCTACGACCTCGCGCGCCGCGCCTGGCAGCACATCCAGGAGGTCGAGCAGGCCGGCGGCATGGCGCGGGCCATCGACGCGGGCATCCCCAAGCTGCGCATCGAGGAGGCGGCGGCCCGTACGCAGGCCCGGATCGACTCGGGGCGGCAGCCGGTGATCGGCGTCAACAAGTACCGGGTCGACACCGACGAGCAGATCGACGTCCTCAAGGTCGACAACTCCTCCGTACGTCAGCGGCAGATCGAGAAGCTGCGGCGGCTGCGCGCGGAGCGGGACGAGGGCGCGTGCCGGGCGGCGCTGGAGGCGCTGACCCGGGCCGCCGGGGGCGAGGGCAACCTGCTGGAGCTGGCCGTGGACGCGGCGCGGGCGAAGGCGACCGTCGGGGAGATCTCCGACGCCCTGGAGCAGGTCTACGGGCGGCACGCGGGGCAGATCCGTACGATCTCCGGGGTGTACCGCAACGAAGCAGGGGAGGCCCCGAACGTGGACCGCACCCGGGCCCTGGTCGACGCCTTCGCCGAGGCGGAGGGCCGGCGGCCGCGCATCCTGGTGGCCAAGATGGGCCAGGACGGCCACGACCGCGGCCAGAAGGTGATCGCGACCGCCTTCGCCGACCTGGGCTTCGACGTGGACGTCGGCCCGCTGTTCCAGACCCCGGCGGAGGTGGCCCGGCAGGCCGTCGAGGCGGACGTGCACATCGTCGGGGTGTCGTCGCTGGCCGCCGGTCACCTCACCCTCGTACCGGCGCTGCGGGAGCGGCTGGCCGAGGAGGGCCGCGAGGACATCATGATCGTGGTGGGCGGGGTGATCCCGCCGCAGGACGTGCCGACGCTGCGGGAGATGGGCGCGGCGGCGGTCTTCCCGCCCGGCACGGTGATCCCGGACGCGGCGTACGGCCTGGTGGAGCGGCTGGCGGCCGACCTCGGCCACGGCGACCTGTGACGATCGGCGGCCTGTGATGAACGGTGGCCTGTGATGAACGGTGGCCTCCGATGATGGATGCCGACGCGTACGTCAAGGGTGTGCTGGACGGCAAGCGGGCGGTGATCGCCCGCACGGTCACCCTCGTGGAGTCGACGCGCCCGCAGCACCGGGCCCTCGCCCAGGAGGTGCTGACCGAACTGCTCCCGCACAGCGGCCGGGCCCGGCGGATCGGGGTCAGCGGGGTGCCGGGGGTCGGCAAGTCGACGTTCATCGACGCCTTCGGCACGATGCTGACCGGGCTCGGCCACCGGGTGGCCGTCCTCGCCGTCGACCCGTCCTCCAGCCGGACCGGCGGCTCGATCCTCGGCGACAAGACGCGGATGGAGCGCCTCGCCGTCGACCCGGCGGCGTTCGTCCGGCCCTCCCCCACAGCGGGCACGCTCGGCGGCGTCGCGAAGGCCACCCGCGAGTCGATCGTGGTGATGGAGGCCGCCGGCTACGACGTGGTCCTCGTCGAGACGGTCGGTGTCGGCCAGTCGGAGACGGCGGTCGCGAACATGGTCGACTCGTTCCTCCTCCTCACCCTGGCCCGCACCGGCGACCAGTTGCAGGGCATCAAGAAGGGCGTCCTGGAGCTGGCCGACGTCATCGCCGTGAACAAGGCGGACGGCCCGCACGAGCGCGACGCCCGCGCCGCCGCCCGGGAACTGGCGGGCGCGCTGCGCCTCATGCACGGCAAGGACGCGTTCTGGACCCCGCCGGTCCTGCACTGCAGCGCGCGGGAGTCGACCGGCCTCGACACCGTCTGGGACCGCCTGGAGCAGCACCGTACGCTCCTGGACTCCACCGGCCGCCTCGCCGGCCGGCGCCGCGACCAGCAGGTCGACTGGGCCTGGACGATGGTCCGCGACGAACTCCTGGGCCGTCTGCACGCCGACCCGTCCGTCCGCGCCCTCGCACCCGGGCTGGAGCGGCGGCTCCGGGCGGGCGAGGTCACGGCGACGCGGGCGGCGGAGGAGATCCTGGGCGCCTTCGGGGAGCGCGCGTGAGGGTGGCTATGCTCCCCGGGTGACGACGTACGACTACGAGAAGGACGGCGCCGAGATCTACCGGCAGTCCTTCGCCACCATCCGCGCCGAGGCCGACCTGGGCTCCCTGCCCGAGGACGTGGGCCGGGTCGCGGTCCGCATGGTCCACGCGTGCGGCATGGTCGACCTCGTCGAGGATCTCGCGTACTCCCCCGGTGTGGTGGCGGACGCCCGCGCGGCCCTGCGCGCCGGGGCGCCGGTCCTGTGCGACGTGCGGATGGTCGCGAGCGGTGTGACGCGGAGCCGTCTGCCCGCCGGCAACGACGTGCTCTGCGCCCTCGCCGACCCGGCCGTCCCGGAGCTCGCGGCCCGGCTCGGCACGACCCGGAGCGCCGCCGCCCTTGAGCTGTGGCGGGACCGGCTGGACGGCGCGGTGGTGGCGGTCGGCAACGCGCCGACGGCCCTGTTCCGGCTCCTGGAGATGATCCGCGACGGTGCTCCGCGTCCGGCCGCCGTCATCGGCGTGCCGGTCGGTTTCGTCGGGGCGGCGGAGTCCAAGGACGCGCTGGCCGCGAACCCCTTCGGGCTGGAGTACCTGGCCGTACGGGGCCGGCGCGGCGGGAGCGCCATGGCCGCGGCGGCGGTCAACGCCCTGGCGAGCGAGGCGGAGTGACCGTCACCGGGTGAGCCATCCCAGGGCCGCGTCGGCGGTGGCGGCCACGGGCACCCCGTCCGGCACCGGCGGCCGGCGCACGACGACCACCGGCAGCCCGCTCTCCCTTGCGGCCGTCAGCTTCGGCGCGGTGGCCGCTCCCCCGCTGTCCTTGGTGACGAGGACGTCGATCCGGTGGCGCCGCAGCAGTTCGCGCTCGCCGTCGAGGGTGAACGGCCCCCGGTCAAGGAGCGCTTCCATGCGAGCAGGGTGCGGTGGCTCGGGTGGATCGACGGACCGGACGAGGAACCACAGGTCACCGGTGTCTCCCGCGAAGGCCGCGAGTCCCCCACGTCCGGTGGTGAGGAACACCCGGCGCCCGAGAGAGGGCAGCAGCGCGGCCGCCCCGGCGAGGGACCCGGTCTCGTACCAGCGGTCCCCCTCCGTCGCCCGCCAGCCGGGCCGCCGCAGGACGAGCAGCGGTACGCCGGTCAGGGCGGCGGCCTCGGCGGCATTGCCGGTGATGGTGGCGGCGAAGGGGTGGGTGGCGTCGACGACGGCGTCCACGGCGTGGTCGCGCAGCCAGGCGGCGAGTCCGCCGGGCCCGCCGAAGCCGCCGACGCGGAGTTCACCGGGGGGCGTGCGCGGCGCGGCGACCCGTCCGGCGAGGGAGGTGGTGACGCGGCCGTACGGACCGGCCGTGACCAGCTCGGCGAGGCGGCGGGCCTCGGCGGTGCCGCCGAGGATCAGGACGTGCACGGGGTCCCGTCGCTCCCGTCGCTCCCGTCGCTCCCGTCGGTCCCGTCGCTCCCGTCGGTCCCGTCGATCCCGTCGGTCCCGTCGATCCCGTCGTCCGCTTTCCGTACGGCCCACTGGGTCACCGGCATCGCCTGCCGCCACCCGGTGAAGTCGCCCACGGGGACGGCGTGCGCGACGGCGAGGCGCACCAGTTCGCCCCCGTGGCGGCGGCGGGCGTCGGCGAGCAGGGCCTCCGACTCCAGGGTGACGGTGTTGGCGACGAGCCGCCCGCCGGGCGCGAGCGCGTCCCAGCAGGCGTCGAGGAGACCGGGCGCGGTGAGCCCGCCACCGACGAACACGGCGTCGGGCGACGGGAGTCCGTCGAGCGCCCCGGGCGCCTGTCCGGTGACGACCCGCAGTCCGGGCACGCCGAGCCGTCCGGCGTTGCGGGTGATGCGGGCGGCGCGCTCGGGGTCGCGTTCGACCGTGACGGCGCGGCAGGACGGGTGGGCGCGCATCCACTCGACGGCGATCGATCCGGAGCCGCCGCCGATGTCCCACAGCAGTTCGCCCGGGGCGGGGGCGAGGACGCCGAGGGTGGCGGCGCGGACGTGCCGTTTGGTGAGCTGGCCGTCGTGCTCGTAGGCGTCGTCGGGCAGGCCGGGGGCGGTGCCGAGGTGCGGGGTGCCGGGGGCGCGGCGGCACTCGACGGCGACGACGTTGAGGGGGTCGCCGGGCGGTCGCGCCCAGTCGTCGGCGCTGCTCGCGTCGGTGACGTGCTCCTCGGGGGCGCCGAGCCGTTCCAGGACCCGCATGCCGCTGGGCCCGAAGCCGCGGTCGCTCAGGAGCGCGGCGACGGTGGCCGGGGTGGTGGCGTCGGCACTGAGCACGAGCAGCCGGCGCCCGTGGTGCAGAGCGGCGGCGAGCCGGTCGGCGGGCCGCCCGACGAGGGTGACGACCTCGACGTCCTCCAGGGGCCAGCCGAGGCGGGCGGCGGCGTAGGAGACGGAGGAGGGGTGCGGCAGGACGTGCACGGCACCGGCGCCCAGGACCTCGGTCAGCGCCCGTCCGATCCCGTAGAACATGGGGTCCCCGCTGGCCAGTACGGCGACGCGGCGGCCGGTGTGCGCGGCGAGCAGGCCGGGGACGGCGGGCCGCAGCGGCGAGGGCCAGGCGACGCGCTCGCCGCCGCACTCGGGTGGCAGCAGGTCGAGCTGGCGGGGGCCGCCGATGACGACCTCCGCGTCGCGCAGGGCGGCACGGGAGGCGTCCGGAACCCCCGGCCAGCCGTCGGCACCGATCCCGACGACGGTGACGGAGCGGGGCGGGAGGGGGCGGGGGGTCACGGCGGAGGTCCTCGGTGGTGCGGCGGCGGGGGCGACGGACTCGCACTTTACGTGCTCACCGTCCCGGGTCAGCCGTCGGACCGGTCCGACCGCCAGACGTCCTGTCCGTCCTTGCTCTTGATGGCGACGGCGCCGTCGGGCCGCAGTTCCATGACGGCGCCCGCGTGCGCGCCGGTCTGCGAGGCCCACACCGGCCTGTGCTCGGCGGTGTAGACGACGAGGTTGCCGTCGTCCTGGAACACGGCCTGGTGGTTCTCGCCGGAGGTCCCGGTGTCCCAGAGGCGCTGGTTGGCCTCGTCGTAGGCGACGAGGTTGCCGTTCTTCTGCATGATCAGCTTCAGGTGGGCCGTCTGGAGGAACTCACCGGCCGCCAGGGTCTTCGGCGCGGTGACCGTCATGTCCTGCGGGAGCGCGGGGTCGACGACGGTCCGGAAGACGTCCTGCCCGTCCTTGCTCGCGATGGCGATGACGCCGTCGGGCCGGAGTTCGAGGACGGCCCCCGCGTACGCTCCCGTGTTGCTGGCCCACACGGGCTTGTGGTCGGCGGTGTAGACGACGAGGTTGCCGTCGTCCTGGAACACGGCCTGGTAGTTCTCGCCGGAGGTGCCGGACTCCCACTGGCGCTGGTCGTCACCGTCCAGGGAGACGAGGTTGCCGTCCTCGCCCATGACGAGTCGCACCCGCGTCGTCCGCCAGGACTCGCCGGTCCGCAGCGTGCGCTCGGCCCGGACCGTCAGCTCCTGCGGAGGGAGTTCCTCGGCCTTCTCGCTGCTGCTCGCGGAAGCCTTCGGCTTCTTGGCGTCGGCGGTCGACTCCGTGGACTGCGCGACGACGATCGCCGTGGCCGTCAGACCGAGGGCGACGACCGCGCCGACGGCGAGCAGCAGTCCGCGGCGGGTCCGGTCGCGGGGCGGTCCGCCGAGCTGTGTGGGCGGCGGGAGGAGGCGGGTGCGGGCGGGGGCGGCGTTGGCTGGGACTGTGGGTGCGGCGTTGTCCACGACCGTGGGTGTGGGGCCGTCCACGACGGTGGGCTCGGGAGCCTGCCGCGGGGACTCGGAAGAAGCCTGCCGCGGGGACTCGGGAGGAGCCTGCCGCGAGGGCTCGGGACGGGCGCCGGCCGGCACGTCCAGGGACGGCGCGGCGGCGATGATCCGCTGGTAGGCGGGGTGCCGCACGATGTCGGTCTCGCTGTCGCACAGCTCCACGATGCGGTGCGGCGCGGGACGCCGCGCCGGGTCCTTGTCGGCGCACGCCCGGATGAGCCCGGCCATCTCCTCGGGCACCCCGTCGAGGTCCATCTCCCCGTGGACGGAGCGGTAGGAGACGGTGGCCGCCGAGCCCTGACCGTACGGCGGACGGCCGGTGAGGCAGTACGCCATGGTGACGCCGAGCGCGAAGACGTCGGACGCGGGTCCGGTCTCACCGTCGGTGAGGGTCTCCGGGGCGATGAAGCCCGGGGTGCCGATGGCGGTGCCGGCCAACGTGAGGTTCGGCATGGCGTCGCTGCGGGCGATGCCGAAGTCGATGAGCTGGGGACCGGTGGCGGACAGAATGATGTTCTGCGGCTTGATGTCGCGGTGCAGCACGCCGTGGACGTGGATGTCGGCGAGCCCCTCCGCCAGGGCGGCCAGCACGGCGCGTACCAGGTCGACAGGGAAGGGCCCCGACGTCTCGACGGCGTCGGCGAGCGTCGGGCCGGGCACGTACTCGGTGGCCATCCAGAACGGCGGGGTGCCCACCTCGGCGTCGATGAGGGCCGCGGTGAACGCGTTGCGGACGGCGCCCAGGGTCTCCACCTCGCGGCGGAACCGGTCCAGCGCCTCCGGCTCGTCCTGGAGGTGGGCGTTGATGACCTTCACCGCGGCGGGCCGGCCTCCCGGGGTCCGGCCGAGGTAGACGCTTCCCATCCCTCCGGAACCGAGCCGGCCGAGCAGGCGGTAGCGGCCGACGGTCGTCGGATCGGAGTCTTGCAGCGGGTACACCTGACGTGCCCTCCAGGCAGTCGTACACGGGGGGTCGGGGACCGTTGCCCGTCGCTACCGATGCGTAGCGTGGGCGCTCAACTACCCACGCACACATGGTCGTTACGGTCCACTCAGACCGTGAAGCCTACGCCACTCCACCGCCCACCGGATCTTCGGTCCGGCGACGCCCACCGGTCCCGGGCAGCGCCCGCATCGGTCGCGGGGAGTAGGTCCCGCGCCCCAGGCGCGCGCCGCGCCCCCCGACTAGCGTCGGTCTCCATGGAGACCACCGGAACCACCCGTCGCCCCACCGCGGAGCAAGTCCGCGACACCCGCCGGCGCCTAGGCACCGAGCGCGACGCGTGGCTGTCGACGTCCCACCCCGACCACGGGCCGCACCAGGTGCCGCTGTGGTTCCTGTGGGACGGACGGGCGGTGTGGCTGTGCACCGGCTCCACGTCCGCCACCGCGCGCAACGTCCGCGCGGAGCCCCGCGTACGCCTGTCCCTCCCGGACACCTTCGACGTGGTGCTCCTCCAGGGCGAGGCGGAGTGCTTCCCGGACGAGGAGGTACCGGCCGCCACGGCGGAGGCGTTCACGGCGAAGTTCGGGTGGGACCCGCGGGCGGAGGAGGATTCCTTCGCCTACGTACGCGTGACCCCGAGAACCGTGCGCGCCTGGCGCGGAGAGCCGGAGCTGCGGGGGCGGGTGGTCATGCGGGACGGGGTGTGGCTGGATCAGGAGGCGCCCGTCGAGCGCGACCGGTCCGCGGCGCACTCCAGTACGTAGTGATTCTTCGACAACTCCCGCATATGGCTGATTTGTTGTGGGAAAGTCTTCGCGGTACGTCAGGCAAGCGACGGGGGAGGCGCGACAGCCATGGTGGACCTGAGCCCTACGCAGCTAGTGATCATAGCCGTCATCGTGCTCGGCATTCTGGCGCTGATCGTCTTCGGTCTGCGCCGCGGTTCGCTGAAGCGCGCCGACTTCCAGGGCCTGGGCGTGCGCGCCGGCGTGGAGGGACACCAGGAGGCGAAGCCGCTGGCCGACCAGACCATGCAGACCGACGGTCTCAAGTCCAGGCGATCCCGCTTCCGGATCGTGAAGAGCGCGAGGACCTCCTTCAGGAGGAGCAGCTTCAGCCGCAGCACCGTGGAGATCCTGCCCGACGACGGGTCCGTCCCGCCGGACCGGACACCTCCGTCCGACCCCTCGCCGGGCAGCACCGGCCGGTAGCGGTCCGGCAGTCCGCGGCGCGCACAGGGCGGGGGAACGGTGCCCGAACCGGCAGAGCAGCAACGACACATCGACCGTGCCGAACAACTGGAGAGCGTGGCGCGCCTCACCGCGCGGAACGGACAACGGGGCGGTGAGCGGCAGGCACTGCTCTTCGAAGGGCCCGAGGACATCGGCAAGTCGTCACTGCTGTCCGAGATCTACAAGCGGCATTCCACGAACGGTGTGTACTTCGTCGACCTGGCCCAGACGGTCGTGGAACACGACGTCCTCGAAGCGCTGTCGATGCAGGCCCGGCGCCAGGACGTCAGCGTGCAGAGCTACCGCAGCGCTCGGGACCGGTTCGCGGAGGGATTCCGCTCGATACAGGTCGACTTCACCGACGTAAGGGTGCGGAACGGAGCGATCCAGCTGTTCGCCCAGGGCGAGGACCGTCAAGTGCGTCTCACCAATCTCAGCGATGCACTCCTGGACAACCTCGTCGCCGATGCCCGCAGACCGGTGGTCTGCCTCGACAGCTTCGAGGCGTGCGCGCAGCCGATGCGGGACTGGCTCGCCCGGAGGCTGTTGCCGAACCTGTTGTCCAGGCGAGAGGTGAGTGTCTTCCTCGCGGGCCGGGAAGTGCCACGTCTGTCCGTTCCTCCCTACTCCGATGTCGTCCACACGCTGGTGCTGCCGCCGTTCGACGTGGCGGCCGTGCGGGACTGGATCGAGTGGCGGGGATTCTCCAGTCTCATGGACAAGGCCGCGACGATCCGGGAAACGCACGGTGGGGTGCCGGGACTGCTCGCCGAGTTCTTCGCCTGCCACACGGAGCCGGACGGGACCGCCCCGGCCGGTCGAAACGGCCGGGAGGACTGACGCCATGACGCAGGAATCCGTCGTCCGCCAGGCGCTGGCCCGATTCGACCGGCTGCCCGCGGACCAGGCACGGCTGCTCGAAGCACTGGCCGTGCACCGTAGGTTCGACTCGGACGTCGTCACGTACACGGCAGCGGACCTCGGTCTCGGGCTCACGCCGGAACAGGTACTCGCCTCCCCGTTCGTCGTGACAGAACGGGTTCCTCACATCGGGCCCGGCAGCCAGCAGCCGTACAGCCTCCGTTCCGTCCTTCGGTCCGCGCTGTACGAACGCCTGCGGACCGACCGGACGAACACGTTCCGGCAGGCGCACAGGATCGCGGCCACTTACTACCACCAGCCACTGGAGCCGCTGCGCACCGACCGGCTCACCTGGTACGTGCACGAGGTCCGGCATCTGGCCGCCTTCCGCGAGGAACTGGCCACGGAGCGGCTCGCGACGTTCGCGCACGACTCACTCGTCGCCGGACACGCCGAAGTCGCGGGCCGGGCGGCGGCCGCAGTGGCCAGCACCGCCGTGTCGTCCGCCGCCCAGTCGCTGGCCGGAATCATCCAGGCCGTGGCCAAGATCCTCAACGACCCGGCGCACGTCGAACGTGCCACGGTCGTCACGCTGGACGACCTCCTGGCCCGCCACGGAACCCCCTCCGATCCGGCGTCCGTCCGGCTCGTCCTGCTCGCCCGGGACCTCGTCGTCCACTGCACGGAACGACCGGCCCCGGTCACACCGCTGACCGCACTGGTCGTCCCGGACGCCGCCTCGGCCGTCGACCCGCGCGGCATGCCGGTCCTGGGCGGCGAGCTGAGATTGCTGGAGGACCTCACCCAGCCGTCCAGAATCATCACGACCCGTACCCATCGCGTCGAGCTGACGTCCAGAACGGCTGTTCTCCACCAGGTCACCACCAAGCTCGCCACGGAGGACCGGCCAGGCCGGAACATGGTGCTGGCGGATCTCCTGCCGGCCGACACCTGGGACCGCCTGGACAGCATCGAAGTGAGCGAACGCGGCGTCAGGACGGCGCATGTGCTGCGAGCGACCGAGACCGCTCGTGTCGTGGCTCATGGTGTCGGCCGTCTCCTGGGCCCCGGTGACCGGTCCACCGGAGACGGCGCACGCGCCGAGCTGTCCCGGCGGCTGGGCGCCCTGGGCTGGTACAGCGAGACCGAGGAACTCACCGCTCTGCTGCGCCGGAGCCGGCAGGCGGAGGGTGTGGAGGACTTCCTGCGCGAACGCATCGCGGGCCTGATGCGCTACACACCGCTCGTCGTACTGCTGGACGTCTACCCGGGGCTGCCTTCCGAGGTGGTCTACGGCTACCAGGAGAACTGCACCACTCGAAGGATCGGCTGGGGCGGTGTCGTCGTCTCGGTCGACCTGACGGTCCCGTCCGTGGTGCGCAACCGGCTGGAGTTCGTCACCCCTGACGGGCTCGTACCCGTCGAAGTCGAGGAGACGGAGGACGCCCGGCTGGTGCCGGTGCGCAACGGGCAGGTCTCCCCCTCGGTGCAGCGGTTCGACCTCCGCGGCATCCGCCGGGCCGAGGACGACGAGAGCGACAGCACGGCCCGTATCGAGGTGGATCTCGGATACCGGTTGCCGGACCGCGAGTTCAAGGGCGTACTGAACACCGCCTGTCTGTGCATGGCACTCTCCTCCCTGGCGCTGCTGCTGCTGTTCGCCAACATCGCGCTGCTGTCTGTCGTCGGCACCGTCATCGCCTCGGTCGGCGTGCTGGCGGACATCTCCCGCGACGGTTCCCACCACGCCGAGGACGAACCCCTCCACATCTATGCCGGTAAACGGCTGCGAGTGCTCCGGCAGAGCAACGCGGCAGCGGCCATCGCGGCGGCCGCCGTACCCAACGCCGGTTCCCTGACGGGCAGTCTGGTGGCGTCCGGAGTGGCCTTCCTGTACTGCCTGGCCACTTGCTTCATCGTGCTGAGCGTCAGAAGAACCGCCCTTCGCCCTCTTCCCACGATGACACGACCGGGCCACCGCACCCTGTCGGACTGAGCGCGGCCGGCTCACTCCGGGTCGCCCCGTTTCCGACGTCCGCGGGATGTGTTCCCCTCACCGCTCGGCATAGCGCAGGAACTGCCACCCCAGTCCGGCCAGGGCAACTGTCTGCACCACGGAGATGATCAGGAGGGGAAGCCGGGCGGCGCCGGAGCACCAGAATCCGGTGACGCAGGTCATCGGCAACGCCAAGTACGTGAACAGATCGACAGTGGCCTGCAGGCGCTTACGCGCGGGCCGACTCGGGTCGTCACGGTGGTAGATTTCCCAGCCGAACACGGCACCTCGGACATCACCGAGCTCGGCCAGCCGCGGCCCCAGCTCCTCCCGGATGTAGCGACCGACCGCGGAAATCTTCACGTCGTTGACCAGGTAGGTCCACCCCAGGACGAGGCAGACCACGGGAACGGTGAGGAGCAAATAGGGTTGGTCCTCCTGAACGGTGATCGTCAGGACTGCGGTGGCCGCGGCCAGCGTGAAGTAGAGCAGGTTGTCACGGAATCCGATCCGGGTCTTCTGCTCCTCCTTGATGCGGTCGTACTCGGCGAGCAGCAGTTGGCTTTCGGTGACGTCCTCTGTGGCAGCCACGGCATCTCCACGGTCAAGGGCCGACTGGGCTGAAGAGTGAGCGAGCGGCTCAATCGGCGGGGAAGAAGGGCGGCTGATTGTTCGCCTTGTTCCGTTCGATCCATCCCTTGCCGTCCGCCGCGATCCCTTCGAGGAGGCGGAAGGTGTGAACGAACCCGGCCGCGTTGAGGTTGATGTCAGCGAGCTCCCGGGCGTTCTCGTCCGGCGCGAGCTGGTGTGTGTCGTCGTCCTTGACACGGATGTTCCGGGCAGGTCCGTTGGTGAGGATGAGCTCCAGGTCGTACCCGACACGCTGGCGTTCCGTCACTTGCACGGAGGACAGCGCCTCGAAGCGGTAGTTGCTCCGCTGCTCGCTGTCGCGCTTCGCGTCGGTGAAGTCGAACTCCGTACCGACTTCACGGACCCCGTCATGCGTGACCAGGAAGAGACGGAAGCTGTAACGCGAATACCGCCAGGGGCCGCCCTTCACACGCGCACGCTTGTAGGGGCGCGCGGGTGTCATCAGGATGGTGTGGGTGATCAGGTTGCGCCAGCTGAGCTGATAGTGGCGGAGCGCTTCGTCGACGAACAGGGTCTTGTCGCAGTCCAGCCAGGTCTCCATTTCCAGCTCACTGGGCCGCGTTGTGTCCAGGAACGACTTCCAGTCCTGGTACGCGGCTTGCCGGCCGGTCATGCGCCGGTGGTACTCCTGAGTCTCTTCCACCAGCCACCGCCTGTCACCGTTCGCGCTCAGCCACGAGACAGCCGTTGCGTGTCCGGCCCAGGCCGTACCGGCCGCGGACAGAAGGGTGAGGGGAATGTTCGAGCCGCCGGCAGCCGCCGTTCCGAACAGCGTGACGGCCGCGATCCCGAGAGCGGTGAGGGCGACGACACAGACCGCCTTCGTCGCCCCCGGTGTGCGGTATTGCTGACCAGGATCGACCAGCGCGTTCCGGTTGTAGCGGTCCCTGGTGTCCTCGGCCAGGTACCGGATGAGCCAGTTGACCCGGTCCACCTTGATCCGGCTCTCTCGGTAGAGAAACGCGATCTCCGCGGCAAGACTGTGACGGATGTCAGCGGTTCGGTCGAGCCACTGGTGAGCGTCGAACCCGTGCGGGACGCGGACACTGAAGTAGTGGTCGAACGAATGGCGGACTCGATCGGTGAATCCGTCCGAGGTAGGCGCGGAAACTCCCGTGCTGGACGCCTGGTCTTCCGAAGCCTTCGCCTTCAGACGCTGTTCCCGGTACCACCACCGCTGGCCGAAGCGTGCGGCGGTGAGACCCGCACCGACTGCCACCAGCAGCGCGACAACCGCCGTGGCCGGATTCGCGACCACCGCCGAAACCCAGAGGACGCCGGCGGCGACGGCGAACAGGCCGGCCCGGACGGTGAGGTTCGCCGATGCGGCCCCAACGGCGCTCGGCCGGGGCGGCGCAGCTCGCGGGCCGATGGGGTCGGGCTCGAAATAGGCCCAGACCCGGTGCACCCGGTCGTTGCCGAAACGAGCCGACTCGGCCCGCTCGTGGCTCTCGGCCCACAGACTGTCCCTCAATCCCCCGCCGAGTACGAGGTCGAGGTGGTGGACGATGGCGTCGCGCTGACGCTGGGACAGGTCGCGCAGTCGCTTCAGTACCCGTGCCGTTTCGCCGTCGGCGTTGCCTTGGATCGCCAGCACTTCGTAGGCGACCCGGAGGGCGTCTTTCCACTCGCCGTCGGCATAGGTCCGTACGAGACCGGCGGCCCGCTGCAGTTGCTCCCGTTCTTCGGCGTCGAGGTCTTGATAGGCACGCTTGCTCAGCATGGCCAGCACCCAGTGGAAGCGGACCTCCGCGTTGTCGTATCCGCTGACGATCGCTTCACCGATCAAGCCGCGAGCACGACTGGGTACACCGTCCTTCAGGAAGCGCACTCCGATTTCATACTTCCTCCGGGGTGACGGTGACTGTTCGCCGATATTGACGGTGGCATTGTGTACCGTCGAGGCCTGGATTCCGACAGTGGAGTCCGTGGCCGCATTGTGCGCGGAGCCGTCGCTGTAGTTCATGATGACCCACCCGCCGCGACGATCAGTGGGACAAGTCGCGCTTCCAGCTCGGGCAGGTCCGCGATCAGGCCGCGTAACCTCTTGAGGGCCATGGTCGCCTTTTTCGTCGACCCTGCGATTCCCGCTTTCACCGTCTGCCGGGCGGTGTCCAACTCGGCCCTGGCCGCTTCATAGGTGTCGTCGTCGAGTGCACCCTGGGCGTGGTGACGCCTCAGGTGCTCACCGAAGTCCACCAGTTCCGTGATCAGGTCCACGCGCTCGGCCGTCTTGCGGTGCGCGTCAATCTGGACGTTGCTGTCCGTGACGGATCCGGCCATGATTCCGACAGTGCTGGAATGGGCGATATTGCTGACATGCCCCGTGAGCACGTCAGCCGCCGTGCTGTCCTGGCTTTCATGAGACATGTCGATGTGCTCCTGTTCTTCGACGAGTTCCACGGCCAGCCGCGTGGCGAAGGCCACGGCATTGGCCGCGGCCCGCGGCTGCCAGTTGCGGTCCTCGGCACTGTTCTTCGTGCCGTCCGCCCGGTCGCTGATGCCCCGGATGATGGCCACGGGCGCCCCGCTGAGATGACCGGCCTGCGCCACACCGGCGGCTTCCATCTCGATCGCAAGTGCGTCGTTGTAGTGCTGCCTGATCCACTCCGCCTCCGCGGAGATGCGCGAGTTCTGCACAATCTCACCGGCGGCGATCGCACCGAAGTGCACCCGCGGCGCGTTCACGTCATCCGACGTCCCGTCGGCCCAGATCCCTGTGCGGGCCAGGTGCGCACCGAGCTGGCTGATGCCATGAGGCGCCTCCCATACCCGAGGACGCGCCTTGAGCCCGTCGTCCTCACTGGTTCCGCCGTGGTAGGCGTAGACATGGCTGGCCATCACCACGTCACCGAGACCGGTGGCTTTCCACAGAGCGCCGGCGACACCGACGAACAACACGGCCAACGGCGAGAATTCCTGTACAGCGCGCTCGGCGAGCACAGCCGCGGAATGATTACCCTTGCTCGTCAGACCGAGCGCGACCCGGCACGGCGTACCCTGCACGGTTCCCACCTCGAACCGCGTGCCACGGGTGTGGCGGTGCACCTGTACGCCGACCAGTTTCCGGCGCACGGCCTCGTACTCCAGGTTGAGAGCGGTGAGGACCACCACCAGATCTTTCGACATCTACTCCCCTCCTCCTTCTTTTTCCTCTTTCGCGATGGACGGCACCGGTCGGATCAGCGGTGGGGACAGCACCGTCCCCGGACCGGCCCGGAAGAGCTGAGCCGGCCGCCCACCCGTGGCCTTGCGCCCCGAACCGGCGGAAGTGATAAAACCCTTCACGGCCTGGACTTTGCGATAGAAGTTACGGGTGTCGAGTTCGATCCCCCACACCGCTTCGTAGACCTGCTGCAGTTCCGTTATGGTGAAAGGATCTGTACAGAAAGCCGTGGCCAGCGGAGAGAATTCGAGTTTCCTACGTGCGCGTTCGGTTCCGTCCGCCACGATTCGATTGTGGTCAAAAGCAAGTCGCAGTTCGCCGGAGAGAACGGCGTCCACAGGCACCCATGAAGCAGCCGCGGCGTCCGTGCCCGCGATCGGTTCGGGAAGCCCAGGTGCGATCGCCAGGTGGGCCACGGAGACAACCCGCCCCCGCGGATCACGGTCGGCATCCCCATAGGTGGCCAACTGCTCCAGATGCACCCATCCGGCACCGAGGGCGGTCTCCTCGCTCAACTCACGGTGCGCGGCGTCGAGGATCGACTCACCGGCATGGTTGAGGAAGCCACCTGGCAGGGCTTGCCTGCCGGCGAAGGGGTCCTCACCCCGTTCCACGAGCAAAACGCACAGTTGCCCTTCACGCAGGGTCAGGATGACGAGATCGACGGTCAGCAGGACAGGCGGTGGCGACCAGCTCTCATCTCCCATGAGTCAGAGGCTACTTGGGTTCCTGTCAGTTTCACAAGAAGCGCGCACACGGGCAGATTCGGACGCGGGGGCGGTATTACTCCTCGTGCACGACCGGGACAGGGGACAGCGGGACACCGCGCTCCCGCCCCGGGTTCACCTGAGGCCGCTGCGCGCGGACAGTCGGCGTGGTCTGCCGGCCAGGCCCCGGGTGGCCGGCGAGGCGTTCGGTGAAGGCGTACAGGGCGTGGACGCCGATGCCGGTTGCGGCCAGGGCCAAGGCCAGGACAGCAGTTGGGGGGTGTCCGGGGTTGAATGCCGCGATGGCGGTGAAGCGGTCGGTGGCTCCCCAGGCCACGTCACGTCCCGACACAGTTGCCGGGACGCGGCGATGCCTCCCGCACCGGACAGCCCGCCGAGCCAGGCCCGCAGGAAGGGCATCACCACACGTGCGGACGCCACTTCGGCTTCCGGAGTCGGGAAGAGGGGGTGCAGCGTGGCGACGGCACAGGCCGCCAACCGCGGCGGTCCCGGTGATCCGGCACCACCGACTCACTCGTCTCCACCGGCCGGCGCGAACCTCGTGCTCCACGAACCCGTCCCCCTCGCAGTCTCTCCGGGCAGGAGCTCACGCCGGTGGGTTCGGGCCGGATCAGGCGTCACCGGTGATGAAGTCGGTCAGCGCGGTGGCGACGGCTTCGGGCTGTTCGTCGGGGATGAAGTGGCCGGCGTCGGGCACGACGACTCCGGTGGTGCGGTCGGCCCAGGGGCCGAGGGAGGCCGCCATGTCCGGGATGGAGCCGTGGCTGCTGGAGACGCCGAGGACGGGCACGGTCAGGTGCCGCCGGTCGAGGGCCTCATGGTTCTTGCGGGCGGACTCGTCGGCGTCGCGGTAGTAGGCGAGGGCGGCGCTCAGGCCGCCGTCGGCGGCGAGGGCCGCCGCGTAGTGGTCGAGGTCGGCGTCGTCGAACGCGTCGGGGGCGAGGGCCTTCGTCCGCAGGAACCAGCCGACGTACTCCCGTTCGCGGCCGGTGAGCAGTGTCTCCGGCAGGCCGGGTACCAGGTGGAACGCGAAGTGCCAGGTCTTCCACGCCCGCGCCGGGTCCGTGGGGATCGTCTCCGGCAGGGTGATGCCGGGGATTCCGGCGTCGAGCAGGGCGAGCCCGCGCAGCCCGCTCTCGTGGTCGAGGGCGAGGGAGAAGGCGACCCAGGCGCCGATGTCGTGGGCGGCCAGCCAGTAGCCCGCGTCCACGCCGAGCGCCTCCACGGCGGCGTGGACGCGGGCGGCGACCGTATGGGTGTCGTAGCCGCCTTCCGGGCGCTCGGAGTGGCCCTGGCCCGGCAGGTCGATCGCGATGACGCGGAACCGCCGGTCGGCGAGGTGGGGCATCACCTTGCGCCAGGCCCACCAGGTCTGCGGGAACCCCGCGAGCAGGACGACGGCCGGGCCGTCCGCCCGGCCGCCGTCGACGGCATGCAGACGGATGCCGTCCGCGTCGACCCAGCGATGGGTGAACCCGCCGAGGCCGTACGAGTCGTGCAGATCGTGCAGCGGGAGGTCGCGCGGGTGGTTCGCAGTCGTGGTCATGTCCGGAACGTAACACATCTTGGACCGAACAGTTCAAGATAAGATGGCCTCATGGCAGGCAAGAAGCAGTTCGACATGGACACGGTGCTCGACGCCGCGATGATCCAGTTCTGGCGCGCGGGCTACGCCGACACCTCACTGGACGACCTGTCCCGGGTCACCGGCCTGAACCGCAGCTCCATCTACTCCTCGCTCGGCGACAAGGACCGGCTCTTCCTGCGCTGCCTGGACCGCTACGCCGCGCGCTACGGCGACAAGTACGACGCCGCCCTGGCCTGCGCGGCACCGGAACCCCTCGCCGCCGTCCGCGCGTTCTTCGCCGTCACCCTCGACCGCATCGCCGACCCCGGCCTTCCCGACGGGTGCCTGATCGCCCAGTCGGCCATGGCGGTCCCGGTACTGAGCCCGGCCGTCGCGGCGCACGCCAAGGAGGCGCTCGGCTTCCAGCGTTCGCGGCTGCGCGCCGCCCTGAAGGCCGGGCGGCTGGCCGATCAGGACGCCGACGCCTTCGCCGAACACATCGCGGCCGTGAACCAGTCCCTCGCCGTCATGAGCAGGGCCGGGGCGGGTCCCGCCCAGCTCTCGGCCATCGTGGGCGTGACCGTCGAGGCACTGTCGCACGCGTTGGGCGCGGCCGGGCGCGCCTAGGAGGCCAGCAGGCCGGCGGCGGATCAGGCGGTGTTCGGCGCTGCGAGCACGTCCCGGAGCACGTCCGCGAGCGTGACGCGGGCCAGTTCCCGCCTCATGGCCTGCTCGACGCCCTCGTAGATGCCCCGCATCGCCGGCTGGATGCCGTGACCCACCACGCAGCCCTGGTCCGGGGTGGCGCGGTGCATCGCGAAGAGCGGGCCGGGTTCGACCGCCTCGTACACGTCGAGCAGGGTCATCGACTCCAGCCCGCGCGCCAGCGACCAGCCCGCGCCCACGCCCCGCCGGGACTCCACGAGCCCGGCCGCGCGCAGTTCGCCGAGCAGCCGCCTGATCACCACGGGGTTGGTGTTCGCGCTGGTCGCGATCTGTTCGGAGGTGGCGACCTCGTGCCCCTGGCGCTGATAGAGGCCGATCCAGGCCAGCGCGTGGGCGGCGATCGTCAGCCTGCTGTTAGCGCTCACGCACCCTCCTCCCGGTCGGCCGCAACGCCTCATGTTACGACGACGCTGTCGTAACAGGAAAGGTTGCGACAGCGCTGTCGTAACCATTAACGTTGTGACTGTCGAGCAGATCGATCAACGAGGTGTGAGAAACATGAGCAAGCCGCTTACCGGCAAGGTCGCCCTGGTCACCGGCGGGTCGCGCGGACTGGGCGCCGCGACCGTACGCCTGCTGGCCGCACAGGGCGCCGAGGTCGCCTTCACCTACGTCAGCTCCGAGCAGCGGGCACAGGCCGTCGTCGACGACGTGGAGGCCCAGGGAGGCAAGGCCGTCGCCTTCCGGTCCGACCAGGCGGACACCAGCGGGGCACCGGCCCTGATCGACGACGTGGTCGCCCGCTTCGGCGGGCTGGACATCCTCGTCAACAACGCGGCGATCTCCGTGGAACAGGGCCGTACGGTCGACGACCCCGACGCCGACACCGCCGCGCTGGACCGCATGCACGCCACGAATTACCTCGGCGTGATCGCCGTCATCCGGGCCGCCGCCCGCGTACTGCGCACCGGCGGCCGCATCGTCACGGTCAGCTCCGGGCTCGGCTCCCGGGTCGGCGCCCCCGGGCTCGCCGACTACGCGGCGACCAAGTCAGGCGTCGAGCGGTACACGCTGGGTGTCGCGCGCGACCTCGGGCCCCGCGACATCACCGCGAACGTCGTGGAGGCCGGGCTGATGGAGGGCGGCATGGAAGGGCCCGGCCCCGAGACCCTCAAGGTGCTGCTCGGTTCGCTGTCCCTCCAGCGCATGGGCCGCCCCGAGGAGATCGCCGAGGCGATCGCGTTCCTGGCCGGCCCGGCCGCGTCGTACGTCACGGGGGCGGTGCTGGACGCACACGGTGGTTACAACGCCTGAGCCGTAACGGCCGTGACGAAGGCGGACCAGTCCCGTGCCGGGAATATGAGCACGGGGCCGTGGGGCGACTTGCTGTCCCGTACCGGGACGAGGGTAGGGAGGTCGTCGGATACCTCGACGCACGCGCCTCCGTCAGAATTGCTGTACGAGCTCTTACGCCACGTCACGGCGCTCAGATCGACGGATCGCACGGTACTTCCTCCAACATGCGCAGGATGACATTCCGAGACTCGGTCAGGGGCAGCGCCAAGTCGCGAACTGCATCGTAGGCACCTTGCAGTTTCTCGACCGCCGCGCCGTCTTCGATGAGGTCGCCACGGTGGGCGTTCTCTGTGTAAGCCACCGTACGTCCGTGCGCCAGCCGTAGGAACCACACGTCGGTGCTGTCCAGTCCGTAGGGGCCTGAGCTGAACGGGAGCACGTGGACAGCGATGTTGCGGCGCTCCGACATCGCTGCCAGGTGCTCCAGCTGGGCACGCCACTCGACCGTGTCCAGTAGAGCCGTCCGCAGCACCGCCTCGGAAACGATGGTGCGGAAGCGAGGCGCGTCATCCCCCTCCAACAACTCCCGGCGCCCCATTCGCGCCTCCACCTGCTGCTCAAGCTCCTTTCCCTTGAGGCCGCCCGCCGTCAGTACCTCACGGGCGTAGCCCGGTGTCTGCAACAGGCCCGGCAGCACACTCACCGCGAAATGCCACAGACTCACCGCCTCGGCCTCCAGGGCCATGTACCGGCGGTACCGCTCCTTGAACTGCGTATGGTCGCCGGCCGCCAGTTCCCACAGGGCCAGCAGCAGCCCCGGCGTTCCGTAGTACTGGTCCAGCGCCTGGACCACCTCCGGGCTGCTCAGCGTCTCGCCCTTCTCCATCTTGCCGAAGAGCGACCAGTCCCAGCCCAGTCGCTCACCGAGCTGCCGCAGGCTCGTCCCCTGCTGCGTCCGTAGGCCGCGCAGTTCCTCGGCGAACCGCTGGCGGGGTTCCTGGCTGCGGCCGGTGATGACGCGACGCTGCGGCATACCGCTCCCCTTCCGTGTGGCGGGTGTGGAACCACCTCCGCACGACGGAGAAGCACGGTTCCGTCCACGGCGTGGCAGGTCACGCTCGGGCGCATTCTCGTAACACCCGCACTACGCAACGTAATTCACGCAGTTGGGCGGGGTGGAGAAACGGAAGAACCGCATACTCAAGGACGCACATGAACCCCTGCACGCCCCACACCCTCAAGACGCAAGAGGCGCTCGACGCCCGCGACGCCCTCGCCGACGCGCTCAGTCAGGCCGGTATCCAGCTTCCGGCGATGGACATCCGCACGCCGTGGGCGGACGACCGCGAGGGCGAGGTCCGGTACGCGCTCGTGCACCTCGGCGTCTGCTCGGCGCCCGTGGCACTGCTGCTCACGGACGTGATTCTGCGAGGGATCCAGTCGTGACGCCGAGGCCGTGGGGGCTGACCCGCATGAAGCCGTTTCCGGCGACCGCCGTGCTGACCTCGGCAACGGTCGTCCTGGATCCGGTGAGCCAGACCGTACGATGGAGCGGCACCGACGGACTGGATCTCCCGGTCATGGACCGGCACAAGCGCAGCGAGACGTGCAAGGAGACGCAGACCAGGACCTCACCGGACGGCAATCCGGACGAGGGCAGCGACCAGGAAGGGGACTCCGATTGACCACGTCAGCCCCCGTCCTGGTCTGCACCCGACCCGATGACACAACAGCCGACACTGTCATCGAAGAACTCAACCTGCGGACGTACGGTCGGTGTACTGGCGCCGGCCGGGGCCCTACGCGGGGCCGGACGGCCAGGGCCTGACCGTATGGGTCGAAGAGGTCGCCGTGGAGCGACTGGACGACGGGATCGCCCGCACCGTGCATCTGTTCCAGCGGCGCGTGGACAAGGTCGCGGACATCCGGCTGACCGCTGTCGGCGACCGGCTCTTCGCCGTACGGATCGACGGTTCGCCCGGCCTCGACTGGCGCAGGCACTACGACGGCCTCGCCTACACCCTTCTCGACACGCCACCCGGCGTGGCGGAGGCCGTGCGCGGTTACCTCGCCTCGTTCGGGCTGGTCTACGGTGCTTTCGACTTCGGGCTCGACGCCTCCGGGCGGTGGCACCGGTGGCACTTCTACGAGTGCAACCCGAACGGGCAGTTCGCATGGTTTCCCCCGGCCATCACCGGCCGGATCACCGCGGCCATCACCGACCAGCTCCAGCACACGGTGTGGCAGGAGGAGGGCGCGCCCGATCAGACCGCGTTCGGGATGACCGTCACCGAATGGGACCAGACCGTGTGGCTCGGCGACCCGGCCGGGCCGAGCGGGCGTCTGCCGGTCTGAAGGGCGGGTGCCGTACGTACAGGTGACGGGCCGGTTTCCGTCAGTCGCCGTCGACCGCCATTTCGCCCAGTGACGACCACCCCTCCTGGTCGACCTTCACGTTGATGATCCTCGGCGTCGCGGCGAGGTGGGGCGGGAGGGTCTGCTGGGCCGCCTTGAAGTGCGCCGAGTGCACATGTTCCGCGCCGGCCTCGTCGTCGCGGAACGCCTCCAGGAGTACGTACTCCTCCGGGTCCTCGACGCTGCGGGACCAGTCGAACCACAGGCAGCCCGGTTCGGCGCGGGTCGCCCGGGTGAACTCCTCCACCACCTCGGGCCACCGGTCCGCGTGCTCGGGCAGCACCTTGAACTTCACGGTGATGAGAATCAAGAGGTCACGTCCTTCGGTGTGGGGGGTCAGGGGGTCAGGATGGCCCGGCCCCGGATGCGGCCGCTCTCCAGATCGTCCAGCGCGTCCTGGAAGCGGTCTAGAGAGTACTTGGCGGTGTGCAGGCGCACGCGGCCCCGCGCGGCGAGGACCATCAGTTCGCAGAGGTCGTTGTAGGAGCCGACGAGGTTGCCGATGAAGTTGATCTCGGCGGAGATGATGTCGATGGTCGGGACGTCGAGGTTCTCGCCGTAGCCGACCACGTGGTAGTCGCCCGCCTGGCGCAGCATGGCGATGCCGTCCCGGGTGGCGCCGCCCTCACCGACGAAGTCGATGACCGCCTCCGCGCCGTGCCCGCCGGTCAGTTCCCGCACCCGGTCGATGTGGCCGCCGTCGGCGAGGACACCGTGGTCCGCTCCGATGGAGACGGCCAGGTCCACCGCGTCGGGGTTGCGGTCCACGACGACGATCTCGGCGGCGGTGAGGGCCGCCAGTACCTGAACGCCGATGTGTCCGAGACCGCCCGCGCCGATGACCACGCACCGGTCACCCGGGCGGAGCCGGCGGGCGGCCTTGGCGGCGGCGTGGTACGCCGTCAGCCCCGCGTCGGCCAGCGCCGCGACGTCGGCCGGTTCGAGGGAGTCGTCGATGCGTACGACGCTGCGCGCGGAGGTCTTCAGGTACTCGGCGTACCCGCCGGCGGTGTCGATGCCGGGGAAGAGGTTGTTCTCGCAGTGCACGTCGTCACCGGCGCGGCAGGCCCGGCAGAGTCCGCAGGTGATCAGCGGGTGCACGATGACCTTGTCGCCCTCGCGGACGTTGGTGACGGCCGAGCCGACCGCGTGGACCCAGCCGGCGTTCTCGTGGCCGATCGTGTAGGGCAGCGTCACCCCGGACTTCTCCGCCCACTGCCCTTCGAGGATGTGGATGTCGGTGCGGCACACGCCGGCCCCGCCGATCCTGACGATCACGTCGTAGGGGTTGGTGACCTCGGGGGCCGGGACCTCGGTCAGTTCGAGGTTCTTGCCGTAGCCCACGACCTGGACTGCTTTCACGAGGCGTTCTCCTTCGGCGGGACGGTGAGGTGGAAGAGTTCCTCCGCGCGGGGGGACTGGTCGGCCCCGGACTCCGGGTAGCGGGTGCGGAGCAGGCCCCGGCAGAAGTGCGCGTTGCCGTCGATCGACACCCGCACCGAACGGGCGAAGCGCAGGCGCAGGGGGATCTCCCGGGGTGGGTAGCGGCGGCCCTCCTCGTCCACCAGTACCGGGTCGGACGGTGCCGTGCCCAGGCCCAGGGACTGCCGTCGCCGCAGCAGCGCGCCGGTCGACGCCACGTCCGGGAGGTCGCCGAGGACCACGTCGTGGAGGGCCTCCTCGGTGAGGCCGGGGTCGGCGCGGAGCAGGTGCGTCAGGGCCCGTTCCATCGCCGCCGTGTGGGCCTTGCGGCGGAACGTCAGGCGGAGTTCTTCGAGATCCTTCTCCGCCTCGGCGCCGAACGTGCCCCGGTAGCCGGCGTCCGCGGCCAGTCCGCGGTTGATCAGCTCCGAGTCGTGGTGGTCGTCCAGCAGGACCACCACATCCCGGGTCCAGTCCAGCGCCGCCAGCGCGTCCTTGGCGTCCGAGGCCATCAGATAGGCGAAGTTGGGCGAGCAGAAGGAGGTGGGCAGGCGGAGGCGGACGGTGAGCGTTCCGTCGGGGGCCGCCGTCACGGACCGTACGAAACCGAGGTCGGTGATCGGCTCGTCCAGCTCCGGGTCGAGGACCGTGTCCAGCGCCGCGCGCACGGACCGCTCCCGCGTCGCGGTGGCGGGCATCTCAGGCCACCGCCGGTTCGGTGATCCCGAGCCCGGCCGGGACCTCGATGTCGTACATGGCCGCCGCGTTGAGTCCGAGGATCTTCTTCTTCTGGGCGGTCGTGAGCGGCGGGTACTCGTCCTGCATGTCCTCCGGGATCTGGAAGTCGACGAACCGCTCGATCAGCCACTTCGGCGTCCACAGCGCGTAGTCGCTGGAGAACTGGATGCGGTTCTCGTCCAGCCAGTACAGCAGCTCCCCGATGATCTGCGCGAAGTAGCGCGGACGGGTGTGCATGAAGGGGATGGCCACCGCGAGGCCCGCGTGCACGTTGGGCTCCTGCGTGGCGATCCAGCAGAAGTCCTCCAGGCGGGGCAGTCCGCAGTGCTCGACGACGAAGTTCAGCTCCGTGTAGTCGCTCGCCACGGAGTCGACGTCGGCCACGTCGAACGCGTCCCGGTCCAGCGGGCGGATCGTGGGGCCCTTGTGGATGTGGATGTTCTTGATGCCCAGCTCGATCGCCGCCTCCAGGTAGCGGCGCGACCAGGGGTCGTCGAGCTTGTAGCCGCGCGAGTCGCCCTTCCACTCGGCGGTGTACAGCTTGACGCCCTTGAGCCCGAACCGCTCCGCGTCCCGGCGGAGCTGGTCGAGGCCGGACTGCTCGTACCGCGGGTCCCAGCTGTGGTTGTACGTCAGCTTGTCCGGGTGCTTCTGAGTGAGCGCGAACGCCTCCTCGGTCTGCCCGAAGCCGTTGCGGTAGAAGGCGCCGAGCCGGGCCGGCTGGAAGATGGCGTGGTCGACGTACCCGTCCGTGAAGAGGTCCTTCATCAGGCGTTCGCCGCCCTGGTAGAGGAACTCCTCGTACGGCCAGTGCTCGGCCTCGGGGCCGAGGTTGCGGTGGTAGTCGTAGAAGCAGTCGATGAACTGCTTGCCGTGGATGTTCAGCTGGTTCTCGGGGCGCGCGTCCCACAGGGCGATGTGCGCGTCAACGATGAAGTAGTTCTCGCCGTCCTTGGAGTACATGGTTCCCCTCGATTCACTTCGCGACGAACGTGTGGGTCAGGGCCTCACGAGAACTGGATTCCGCCGTCGATCATCACGGACTGGCCGGTCATGTAGTCCGAGTCCGTCGACGCCAGGTAGGAGACGAAGGACGCGACGTCCGCGGGCTCCTCGACCCGGCCGAGCGCGATCGCCTCCGCGTGCTTGCTGATGGCCTGGCCCTTGCGCAGCCCGCCCTCCTCCGCCAGCCGCTCGTCGATCAGGTCCCACATGTCGGTGCCGACGATCCCCGGGCAGTACGCGTTGACGGTGATGCCGTGCCGCGCCCACTCCATGGCCGCGGCCTGGGTCAGCCCGCGGACGCCCCACTTCGACGCCGAGTAGGTACCGAGCAGCGCGAACGGGCGGTACGCCACGATCGACGCTGCGCCGATGATCTTGCCTCCGGTGCCCTGGGCGATCATCTGCCGGGCTGCGGCCTGGTAGGAGAGGAAGACACCGCGCAGGTTGACCGCCATGACCTGCTCGAACTCGTCGAGGCCGGTGTCCAGCAGCGGGGTGACCCGGGCGATACCGGCGTTGGCGACGTAGACGTCGACCTTGCCGAACTCCGCCGCCACCTGCGCCACCAGCGCGTCGGTCTGCTCCTTGCTGGTCACGTCCGTGTGCACGGCGAGGGCCCGGCGGCCCGTCTTCTCGATGCCGGCGGCCACCTGGGCCAGTTCCTCGCCCATGCCGGGGAGGTCGGCGACGGCCACGTCCAGCCCGTCCGCGGCCAGCCGCTCCGCGATGCCGCGGCCGATCCCGCGGGCGGCTCCGGTGACGATGGCGGTACGGGCGGTACGGGCGGTACGGGGTGCGTTCCCGGTGGAAGTCGCGGAAGTCATGGTGTCCTCCTGTGCTCGACGCTGAGCCGCCGCACTCTCCGTGCGGCGTCGGTCACCAGCGTGGGCGCGGGGAGCGCCGTCGAGTTTTCCAATGTGGAACACGGAGACGGGCATTGCTCGCGAACAACCCGTTGACACACGCAAACGCCTTCGTAACATGGCGGAAACACGCCCATCGGAGACGCCATGCTCAGTGACAGCACAGCGCGGGACCGGACGATCGCGCGAGCACGTCTGAAGTTCCTGGAGAGCCCCGAGCCGCCCGCGTCGGTCGTGCCCGAGGCCATCCGCAACTCCTGGCAGCGCTCCAAGTACCTGGGGATCTGCCCGGACGAGGTGGTCGTCCCCTACCAGCCTGACTTCGACCGCGAGAGCCGCCTGATGCGTGCCGCCACACCGGTCCTGGACCGGCTGGAGCGGGCACTGGCGGGTTCGGACGCGTGCGTCATCGTGACGGACCGGAAGGGCTGGGTGCGGGACCGCCGGGTCGGGGAGAAGCGGCTCTCGGCCCACCTGGACCGCGTCCACCTGGCGCCCGGCTTCAACTACGCCGAGCAGTTCGTCGGGACCAACGGCATCGGGGTCGCCCTGGAGGAGCGCCGGCCCAACGTCGTCCTGGGCACCGAGCACTTCAACGAACGGTTGCAGGGCGTCTCCTGCGCCGCCGCCCCGATCCGCAATTCGGTCACCGGGCGGGTCGAGGGCGCCATGAACCTGACCTGCTGGAACGGCCCGGCGCGCACCCTGATGGCCGCCCTGGTGCAGGAGGCCGCCGGTGACATCGAGCGCGTGATGTACGAGTTCACCAGCTCGCACCAGCGTGCCCTGCTGGAGGCGTTCCAGCAGGTGACCCATTACGGTGACCGGCCGGTGCTCTGCCTCGGCCAGGATCTCGTACTCGCCAACTCCGCGGCGTCGGCGCGGCTCACCGGCGACGACCACCGGCTCCTGCACGAGGCCGCCACCGCGTCGGGACACGCGCCGCGCGTCCGCACGGAGGTACGGCTGACCGGCGGGACGACCGTACTGATGCGCTGCCGGCGGGTGGACAGTCCCGCCGGCGCCGCCGGGTACCTGCTGGAGCTGGCCTTCACGGACCGCCCCCGCGACGAGGCCCGGCCCGGCACGCACTCTCGCTCCCGCGCGGAGCGGGACGCGTCCCAGCCGTGGCCGCTGCCGGGGCTGGCCGGGACGGACCCGGCCTGGAACACCGTCTCCCGCACGGTGTCGCGCTGCGCCCGCGCCCGGACACCGCTCCTGCTCCACGGCGAACCCGGGACGGGAAAAACGGCGCTGATCCGCGCGGCGCACACGCTGACCGGTGCGGCCTGGGCGCCCGTCGTCGTGGACGCGGCGGCCCTCCGTGCCGACGGGGCGGGCGCGGGTGCGGTGACCGGCAACGGCCTGCCGGCCGTCCTGCGCGCGGCGCCCGCGGGGCCGGGCCGTGCCCTCGTCCTGCGCAACCTCGACGCCGTACCGCCCGGACAGGCGTCCGAGGTCGCCCGTGCGCTGGACGCCGCGGCGGCACGGGGCACCTGGGTCGTGGGGTGCGTGAGCACGAGCCACCACGCGTCACCGGACGTACCGGACGTACCTGAGCCCTTGCGGCGCAGTTTCGCCGAAGCCGCCGCGGTGCCCGCCCTGCGGCATCGTCTCGCCGACCTCCCGGCCCTCGCCGACTGTCTGCTGCGACGCGTCGACGCGGACCTGACGTACACGCCGGAGATCCTCCCGCTGCTGCGCCGGCACGACTGGCCCGGCAACGTCCGTCAGCTGGGCCAGGTCCTGGGCCGGGCCGCCGCGAACCGCCGCACCCACCGCGTCGGACCCGGTGACCTGCCCCCGTCGCTGCACAGCTCGGGCGGCCGGCCGCTGAGCGCCTGGGAGGCGTCCGAACGGGACACCCTGGTCCAGGCCCTGCTGGCGGCCGACGGCAACAAACTCCTCGCGGCCCAGCGGCTCGGCATCTCCCGCACGACGATCTACCGGAAGATGCGGGCGTACGGCATCACCCTGCCGGTCCGCCGGTGACCGTCCCCGCACCCCCAGCACGTCGGTATCACCAGCTCAGCAACCCGTACGCGACCCCAGCGTAGGAGTTAACTCCATGGACAGTATCTGTCACTTTACGTGACCATGAGTGGGCCGGTGAGGTTGGTGAGCGCGGGGCGACCGAGAGGAACTGACATGGCGGACGGTGTGGGCGGGGCGAGTACCTCTGGATGTGGCGGTGGTGGCAATGAGCCGGAGGCGTCGGACAGCCTCAAGTCGTTCGGTGAGGTGGTCAAGGCGTTCCGCAAGCGGGCCGGCCTGACCCAGGAGGAGTTCGCGCCGCGAGTGCAGTACTCACTGCCGACGGTGGCCTCCATCGAGCAGGGCCGACGCTATCCGCCACAGCCGTTCGTGGAGCGGGCGGAGGTGGTACTGGACGCGTTCGGGACGCTGAAGGGGGCGGCTCGCCATCTCTCCCGGCAGCCGGGGATCGCCAGTTGGTTCCGGCAGTGGGCCCAGTTGGAGGCGGAGGCCGTCAGTCTGTACACCTACGAGTGCCGGGTGGTGCCCGGGTTGTTGCAGACCGAGGCATACGCGCGGGCGGTGTCGTTCAGCGTGCCACCGCTTCCGACGGAAGAGGAGATGGACGCGCGTATCGCCGCCCGCATGGCTCGACATGAGTTGCTGTCCACGAGTCGCAAGCCTCCGACGGCCTTCAGCTTCATCATCGAACAGGCGGTGTTGGAACGGCACACGGGCGGCGAAGAGGTCACGCGTGAGCTGTACGACCACCTGCTCGACGTGATCGAGCGGCACTGGAACGTCGAGTTCCAACTGATGCCGTTGCGGCAGCCGGTGCACGCCGGGTTGGACGGGCCAATGCGATTGGCGGAGACGCCGGACAACCAGTGGTTCGGGTACTCAGAAGGGCAGGAGAACGGACGGCTGATCACTGTCCCGAAGGAGATCAGCCGGCTTCATCAGCGCTATGCCAAGATGCGTTCGCAGGCCCTGACGCCCGAGGACTCCCTGGGCCTGCTCAAACGAATGCGAGGAGCGCTATGAACACGTCCGAGCTGGCCTGGTTCAAGAGCAGCTACAGCGGCTCGCAGGGTGACGACTGCATCGAAGTCGCGGAGAGCCAGAGCCCCGCCATAGTCCACGTCCGGGACTCGAAGGCACGGCAGGGCTCGCAGCTCGCCGTCTCTCCGGGAGCTTGGACCGACTTCCTCTCGTACGCGGCGAACACCTGATGGATTGACGCGTCGCGGTGCCCCACCCCGGTCGCCCTGGGGGTGGGGCACCATTGCCCGTCAGCCGGTGGTGCAGCTCGTTCCGTTGAGCGTGAACGCCGTGGGCGCGGCGTTGGCGCTCGACTTGGCGCCGGTGAAGCCCACCGTCACCGAGCCGTTGACAGGTATCGCGGCGGTGTACGAGGCAGCAGCGACCGACACCGACGAACCGCTCTGCGTCGGCGTGCCGCCCCACATGTTGGTGATGGTCTGGCCGGACGGGAAGGCGAAGCCGAGGGTCCAGCCGTTGACGGCGGCGGTGCCGGTGTTGCGGACGGTGATCTCGCCCTGGAAGCCTCCGGGCCATTCGCCCACGACGCGGTAGCCGACGGAGCAGGCGGCGCCCGGGGTGCCGGTGTTCTCGTCGGTGGTGACGGCGACCGTGGCGGAGCGGGCGGACCTGTTGCCGGCCGCGTCCTTCGCGTAGACGGCGAAGGTGTACGCCGTGTCGGCGGTCAGGCCGGAGACGGTGACGGAGGTGGAGGTCGAGGAGGCGACCACGGCCTCCGTCGAGCCGCTGACGCGGACGACCTCGTACCCGGTGACGCCGACGTTGTCCGTGGCTGCGGGCCAGGTCAGGGTGACCGAGGTGGTGGAGACGGCGGAGGCGGTCGGGGTGCCGGGGGTGGTGGGCGCCTGGCTGTCCGGGGTGGACCCGCCGAAGACGGTCGCCTCCTTCGCGGTGGCGGCGATGCCGTTGACGCCGTGGAAGATGCGCTGGCCCCAGGAGGTCATCTGCGCCGGGTCGAAGTTGAGGACGAGGTCGAGGATCGGGTCGGTGTTGCCGCTCCAGGACCAGGCGAGGTAGCCGAGGTCGAGCTGCTCGGCGGTGGCCATCATGGTGTCCTCGTCGGGATCGCCGTAGGCGTCGGCGGGTCCGCCGAACTCGCCGATGACGATCGGCAGTTTCGCGGTCACGAAGGCGTTGAGGTAGTCGGTGATCTCGGCGGCCGTGTCGAAGACGCTGTACATGTGGATGGAGAAGAGCAGGTTGCCGGTGGTGTCGGCGTTGTAGACGGTCTGGGCGTTGGCCCGCATGACCTGCTGCCAGTCCTGGCCCCAGTTGGGGGCGTCGACCATGATGGTGTGCTGGAATCCGGCGGCGCGGAGCTTCTGGATCGCGGCGACGGTGGGGGCGGTCCAGCCCTCGGGGTTGGTGTTGCCCCAGGGCTCGTTGCCGATGTTGACGATGACGTAGTCCTCTTGGCCGGCGAGGACGCCCTTGAGGCCGATCCAGTAGTCGGCGGCGTGGTCGAGCGTGCCGGCGGCGGTGTCCTCGCCGTACCCGGTGGTGTCGTGCACTTCGAGGACGCAGATGAGCCGGTTGGCCTTGCAGTCGGCGACGACGGCGGCGACGTCGCTCGCGCTGTTCTGGGACCAGCGGTACCCGTCGGAGAGGACGACCCGGACGGTGTTGGCGCCGAGTGCCTTGATGTCGGCGAGGGACTGGGTCTGGCCCGGATACCAGGTGTGGGCGTGGTTGACGCCCCGCATCACGAAGTCGTTGCCGTTGCTTTCGAGGAGACGGCCGCCCGAGATGTGAAGGCCGGTGGCGGCGGCGGTGGGGGGTTGCTGCTCGGGGGCGGCCTGGGCGACGGCGGGGGCGACGGTGAGCAGGCCGAGGAGGGTGATGAGGGCCGCGCACAGGGCGGCGGCCGCGCTTCTGGGTGTTCTCACTGCGGCTCCTGAAGTGAGGCACGGGGCGGGAGGGTGGACGTGGGAGCGCTCCCATGTAGCCAGTGACGGCAGGGACACGTCAAGAGCCTGGACGGGGTGAGACGGAATGTGAGGTACGTGCCCCACGTGGTTACCCGTCACCCGAAGAACCCGGGAAGAACCGCAAGCAGCATCTCCGACGACGGGAGCGCGCCATGGTGCGCAAGAAGATGGAAGGCGACGAGCAGCAGCGTCGCGCGGCGGCTCTGGAGGCACGCCGGAGCGGTGACGCGCCGAGTGCCGAGGGCGTGACCACCGGGGCGTCGAAGCAGCGCCGCCACGTGTCCCACCGGAACGCGATCTCCCACGAGGAGAAGATCGGCAGCCGGCACCGCGGCAAGCAGCAGTGGCGGACCGGTGACCTGGCCGAACGGGCGGTGGGTGATCCGTCCGGGCAGGGCGCGGAACGGACGTTCACCGGACGCGGGCACCCCGGGTACGGGGAGCGGCACGAGCAGGTGTTCAAGGCGGTCAGCGCCGTACAGGAGCACCGGCACGGCGAGGCCGGGTACCTGGAGGAGATCAGCCGCGCGGCCGGGCTGCCGGTGGAGGACACGCGGGTCCTGCTGCACGACCTCACCCAGGTACACGGCCTGGTGACCGAGCTGGCCGGAAGCGACGACCCGGACCTGGGGCCGCGGTTCGAGGTGAAGCCCGGGTTGTAGGGGCCTCTCCCCTGCCCCGGACTCAGTACGCCTCCGGGCCGGAGATCACGTGCATGGCCGCCTCCTCCGCGGAGGCCGCCGCGCCGTCCAGACCGACGTCCGAGGCGAACAGGTCGGACTCGGTGTTGGTCCGGCTGCCCTCGTCGGGGGCGAGGAGCCGGCCCGCGCGGTCCCGGCCGACCTCGTCGTCGATCAGTTCGCCGTCGGTGTCCCAGGCGTCGCCCAGTCCGTCGCCCTCGGGGACGCCGATGTCGGGCAGCTCCTCGGAGAGGCGTTCGTCGAGGCTCTCCCCGTGCCGCCGCTCGGCCGCCGTGACGCCGGTGTGCTCGGCGCCCCACGGCCGCTCGGGAGGGGAGTAACCCTCGTCCAGGGCCTCGTCACCGGCCCGGTAGTCCAGGGTGTCCGACGCGTCCAGCAGACCCGCGTCGTCCTGTACCTCGGACCCGTCGGGCTGGTAGACGTCGTCGCCCGTCATGTCATCGTCGATCATCTGCGCTCCTCGTCGTCCGCCGGGGCACTGACGCCGACGGCGGGGCAACGATAGGGCGGCGGGGCGAGCGGAGTTGTCCGTGCACGCCCCGGTTCTGGCCCGAGCGTGCCCTCCGGGTCTCCGGGTCCGGTCAGTGGGCCTCGTGTCGCACCGGGGCCGGCAGGTTCGCGTTCTCCCGGACCCGTACGGCCAGGCGCTCGATGGACTTGAGTGCGCTGACCACGTCCTCGGTGTGGACCTCGAAGGGCATCGAGTGGATCGTCTCCGTCTCGACCGTGGCCGCTTCCGCGACCTTGGTCAGGGACTCCTCGTCGTCGACCGACAGACCGGCCTCGGTGAGGGTGGTGGGCAGGCCGACCCGGGTCGTGAACTCGATGAAGTCACGGATCTCGGTGGCCGGCGCGCCCTCCAGGACGAGCTGGGTGAGGGAGCCGATGTTCACCTTCTGGCCGTGTGCCAGGCCATGGGTCTGCGGGACGGCGGTGAGGCCGTTGTGGATCGCGTGCGCGGCGGCCAGACCGCCGGACTCGAAGCCCAGGCCGGACAGGAGCGTGTTGGCCTCGATGACCTTCTCGACGGCGGGGGTCACCGTGTTGTCCTTGACCGCGTCGATCGCGGGGAGCGCGTTCTCCCAGAGGATGTCCCAGCTGAGCTGGGCGAGCGCGGTGCCGGTGAGCGTGGGGACGCCGCCGGCCATCGTCAGCGAGTTGGAACGTGCGGTGGCGCGGGCCTCCAGCCAGGTGGCGAGGGCGTCGCCGACGCCGGCCACGAGCGTGGAGACCGGCGCGTTGGCGACGATCTGGGAGTCGACCAGGACCAGGTCGGGGTTGCGCGGGAAGAAGCGGTACTCCTCGAACTCCCCGCCCTCGGTGTAGATCACGGAGAGCGCGCTGCACGGCGCGTCGGTGGAGGCGACGGTCGGGCAGTCGGCCCAGCGGATACCGGCGAGGTGACCGGCGGCCTTCACCGCGTCGATGGTGCTGCCGCCGCCCACGGCCACCGCGACGTCCGCTCCGGCGGCCTCGATGGCGGCGACGAGCCGGTCGACCTCACGGGCGCTCGGCACCCCGAGGGACCGCTCGCGTGTCACGGGGAGTCCGGCGGACTTCAGCGACGCCTCGATGTCGTGACCGACCAGGCCCCACACCAGGTCGTCGGCGACGACCAGCGGCGTCGAACCGAGCGGCTTGAGGTACTCGCCGAGCTGGTGGATCGCTCCCCTTCCTTGTACGTACCGGCCGGGGCTGATGACGGTACGGAGTGCGCGCGCCATTGTTTCTCCTGGTGATAGGCCGTTTTTCCGCTCGAAGGCTAGGACTCTCATTCCTGGTGGGGCAAGAATCGACCGGGGTTATCGGGCGTGATTCTCAGATTGAGACGCGATTCGGCGGTATGCGCCGGTGATGCCGAAGTGCTTGATGCGGCGGTACACGGTCGCCCGGGACATACCGAGATGGGCCGCGGCGCCGCCGACGTCGCCGGCGGTACGGTGCAGCGCGTCGAGGATCGCCTCGCGTTCCAGTGCCTCGATGCGGGTCAGCCAGGGGTGGCCGTCTCCTCACGCAGCGACGGGTTGTAGTGGTCGTGGGAGGCCACGAGCGAGACCCGGTCGTCGGCGAGGGCCAGGCCGAAGCCGTTGGTCCCGACGGCTTCCTCCGAGTAGGTGGCGCCCGGGGCCAGGACCACGTCGTCCAGTGATCTCAGAAAAGCGGTGTCGTCGCATTCCCGGCTGAGTACGAGACCGGACGCGTCGGAGAGCAGAATGGCTATCGGTTCGCCCGCGAGGGTGGATCTCAATGCCCGCAATACCGGAGCCGCCCTGTGCACGAGCGGCGACTCGACATCTATGTCGGAGCGGAAGGGGACGCGCAGGAAATCGGCGGTGAGTCCGCGTTCCGCACAGCGGTTCCAGGAGGCGCGGATGCGTTTCTCGGCCGGGGCCATCGAACGTCACCCCTCGTGGCCGAGGAGCGTGTGCGCCGACTTCCGGAACTCCCCCACCAACGGGTTCCCGTCCCCGCGGCGGGTCGCCACCACCACCTGGCAGGGTTCGATGCCCTCCACGGGGACCGTGGTGACGTCGTCGCGGAGGGCGCTGCGGCGGTCGCCCGACGGGGTCAGGGCCACCGCGCGGCCGTCGGCGACCGCCTCCAGTTTGTCCTCGAAGGTGTCGACGAGCAGCGGGCCGAGCGGGGCCGGGCTGCCGTCCGGGCGAGGGGCGAGACGCCAGAAGTCGGTCCAGGCGGCGGCCATGCCGGCGCAGGCCACGAGAGGTTCGTCGGCGAAGTCGTCCGGCCGGACGGACTCCTTGCCGGCGAGGCGGTGCGTGCCGGGGACGAGGAGCGCCCGGGGTTCGTCGTAGAGCACGGTCGTCTCCAGGCCGTCCGGCGGGATCGGCAGCGGAGTGCGGATGACGAGCGCGTCGACGCGCCGCTCGGGCAGGGCGCGGGCCTCGTCCCAGTCGAGGTGCAGGGTGCGCACGTGCGCGTCGGGCAGGCGGCGGCGCAGGTCGCGTACGGCTGGGGTGATCACCAGGTCCTCGACGTAGCCGACGGTGATCGCGCGCTGCGGGGCCGCGGCGCGGGCGACATCCACCGCCTGCCGGGCCGCGTGCAGCAGCGCCTGGGCCCGCGGGAGGAACGCCGCGCCCGCCGCGGTGAGGGTGCTGCCCTGCGGGGTGCGTTCCAGGAGGCGTACCCCCAGGGCCGTCTCCAGGCGCTGGATCTGGCGGCTCAGGGACGGCTGGGCGACGTGCAGCGCGTCGGCCGCCCGCGCGTAGTTCAGGTGCTCGGCGACGACGGTGAAGTAGCGGACCAGCCGGAGGTCGAGGTCCGGGGGCGGCGGCGGGGGCGGGGCGCTGTCGGACACATCGCCAGCGTACTCGCGCCCCGTTCGTGATGCGTCTGCCGCATGACGGGGTGCGGAACAGGTCTTGGACGGCGGGCCGGGGGCGGAGGTTGACTCAATGGTGTCCGGCCGGGAGGTCATCCGCCGGGCAGCGGCTCATTTCCCCTTCTCGTTCCCTCCTTCCCTCCTTTCCTCCTTCCCTCCTTTCCGAGAAACGGAGTGTGTCCCCATGGGCGCATACGACGGCAAGAAGATCGTCATCACCGGCGGCAGCACCGGTTTCGGGCTCGTCACGGCGCGGAAACTCGTGGACGGCGGGGCGCGGGTGATCGTCACCGGGCGCGACCAGGCCGCCCTCGACGCCGCCGCCGCGCAGCTCGGCGGCAACGCCCTCGCGGTGCGCAGCGACGCCGGTGAACTCGCCGACATCGAGGCGCTGGCCGACCGGGTCAAGGCCGAGTTCGGCACGGTCGACGCCCTGTTCGTCAACGCCGGCATCAACGGCTTCGCCCCCTTCGAGGCGACCAGCGAGGAGCTGTACGACGAACTGCTCAAGATCAACGCCAAGGGGCCGTACTTCACCGTGCAGAAGCTCGCCCCGCTGCTGGCCGAGGGCAGCGGCGTCGTGCTGACCACGTCGGTCGCGGGCGTGCTCGGTCTCCCCGCGCTCAGCGCGTACGCCGCCGCCAAGGCCGCCGTACGGTCGATGACCCGCAGCCTGGCCAGGGAGTTGCTGCCGCGCGGCGTCCGCGTCAACGCGGTCAGCCCTGGGCCGATCGACTCGGGCATCCTGGAGAAGTCGATGCCGCGCGAGGCCGCCGAGCAGACGAAGGCGCAGATGGCCGCGGAGAACCCCATGCGGCGCCTGGGAACCTCCGAGGAGATCGCCAGGGCCGTGGTGTTCCTCGCCTTCGACGCCACCTTCACCACCGGTGCCGAACTCGCCGTGGACGGCGGCGGATCGCAGCTCTGACGCCGTCGCGCCGTCAGGCTCGTCGCGCCCGTGCCGGGGTCAGCGTCTCGCCGACTTCCAGAAGCCCGAGAACGTGATCCGGTCCTTCGGCATGCCCGAGCGGTGGAGGTGGCGGCGGGCCTCCGTGGCCAGTTTCTGCTCGCCCACGACGAAGGCGTACCCCGTGGCGTCGACGGTGCCGTCGGCGCACAGGGCGGCCAGCGCGGCCGTGCCCGGGATCTCGTGGGGGTCCGTGCGGCAGACCCAGTCGATGCGCGTACCGGCCGGGCCGGGGAGGTCGCGGCGGTCGGCCTCGGCCGGCACCTCCTGGACGACGCGTACGGACATGTCGGCCGGGAGCGAGCGCAGGATGCCCGCGACGGCCGGCAGTCCGCTCTCGTCGGCGACGAGCAGCACGCTGGACGCGTCGGCGGGCGCGTCGTACATCAGGCCCTGGTCGAGGAGGGCCATCTCCTCGCCCGGCTCCACCGCGCACGCCCAGATCGCCACGGTGCCCTCGGTCTCGCCGTCGGCGCCCCGGTGCACGACGACGTCGATGTCCAGTTCACCGGCGTCGGCGCGGAAGTCGGCGACGGTGTAGTTGGCGCAGTACGGCCGCACCTCGTCGGGCATCGCGAGGTACGGCTTCCACCAGGTGTCGGCGGCGATGTCCGGCTCGCGGAAGCTGTCCTGGTGCGCGCAGCGGAAGAAGAGCCGGAACCAGTGGTCGTAGCCGCGCCACGGGAACGCGCGCAGTTCCTCGCCGCGTACGGTCACCCGCTGCATGTTCGGCGTGAGTCGGGTGCTCGACACGACCGAGGCACGGAAGAGTCGCTGGTCGAGGGCGCTGGGGCGCGTACTGGTCGTCATGAGGTTAGGCTAAGCTAACTTCGTGATCATAGCCACGGCGTCCTCCAGGCCCGCGGGCCGGACCCGTCGGTCACGGTCCTCGCGCGGCGCGCGCGCCGGCGTCTTCGCCGCGCTGCTCCTCGCGGTCGCCGTCGTGTCTCTCGCCAGCGTCCTGATCGGCAGCAACCGGCTCGCGCCGGACGCGGTCCTGCACGGTCTGCTGCACCCAGGGTCGGGCACGGACGCCACCGTTGTCTACGGGTCCCGGGTGCCGCGTACGGTCATCGGGCTCCTGGTGGGTGTGTGCCTGGGCGTGGCCGGGACCGTGATGCAGGGCCACACCCGCAACCCCCTCGCCGACCCGGGCCTGTTCGGCGTCTCCGCCGGCGCCGGTCTCGCGGTCGTCCTCGGCATCGTCGTGCTCGGGGTGTCCGGCACCGGCGCCTCCGTCGGACTCGCGCTGATCGGCGCGCTGCTGGCGAGCGTCACCGCCTTCGCCATCACGATCGCGGGCAGCGGTACGGCCAACCCCGTACCGCTCGCCATCGCCGGTACGGCCGTCTCCGCGCTGCTCGGCGCCGTCACCTCCTTCCTGACCCTCGCCGACCGGGAGAGCCTGCGCGCCTACACCCTGTGGGTGGTCGGCTCGCTCTCCGGCCGGCAACTGGACGACGTCCACGGCACCGTGCCGTTCGCCGTCGCCGGGCTCGTGCTCGCCGCGCTCAACACCCGTGCCCTGGACAACCTCGCCCTCGGCGAGGAACTCGCCCGCGGCCTGGGCGAGAACCTGCTGCTGGCGCGGGCCGTGGGCCTCGGCGCCATCACCCTGCTGACGGCCGCGGCGACGGCGGCGGCCGGACCCATCGCCTTCGTCGGGCTCGTCGTGCCGCACCTGGCCCGCGCGCTCGTCGGCTCGGGCCACCGCCGGCTGCTGCCCGCCGCCGCGCTGGTCGGATGCCTGCTCGTGCTGTGCGCCGACGTCGTCGGCCGGGTCGTCGCCGGCTACGCCGAGGTGCAGGTCGGCATCGTCATGGCCGTCATCGGCGGGCCGTTCTTCGTCGCGGTGGCGCGGCGCCGGTCCCTGGTGAGCCTGTGAACGCCCCGGCCGAGACCCTGGAAGCGGCGCCGCTCCACCGGCGCGGCCTGCTCGTCGGACCGTTCGGCTTCACCTGGCGGCCCCGCACCCTGCTCGTCACCCTCGCCGGGCTGCTGCTCGCGTGCGCCCTCGTGGTCACCGCGATCGCGGTCGGCGGCGCGGGCGTCTCCGTCCCCGGCATCCTGCGCACACTCGTCGGCCGCGGTGACGCCGTCGACCGGCTCATCGTCCTCGACCTGCGGATGCCGCGCGTCCTCACCGGCGCGCTCGTCGGCCTCGCGCTCGGCGTCGCCGGGGCGCTCATGCAGACCGTCACCCGCAACCCCCTCGCCACCCCCGACGTCATCGGTGTCTCCTCCGGCGCGTCGTTCGGCGCGGTCGCCGCGATCCTCATCGGGGGCGGCGGGGAGTCGGTGGGCGGCGCGCTGCTCGGCGCGGGCGTGCCGACGGTCGCCGCGCTCGGCGCGATCCTCGCCGCCGTGCTCGTCTACGGGCTCGGCTGGCGCGGCGGCGTGCAGAGCTACCGGCTGGTCCTGGTCGGCATCGGCGTCGGGGCGATCCTGGAGGCGGGGACGAGTTATCTGCTCGTACAGGCCCGGATCACGCAGGTGTCGGCGGCGTCGGAGTGGCTGGTCGGCTCGCTCGCGGGGTCGTCCTGGGACGGGGTGTGGCCGCTGCTCGGCGTCGTCGCGGTCCTCGTGCCGCTCGCGCTCGCCGGGTCCGCGGCGCTGGCCGTGTCGCACCTCGGCGACGAGATCGCCCGCGGTGTCGGACTGCCGGTCCAGGTGCACCGCCTGGTGGTGCTGGCGCTGACCGTGCTGCTGACGGCTGCCTCCGTGGCGGCGGCCGGGCCGGTCGGGTTCGTCGCGTTCGTGGCGCCGCAGATCGCCGTACGGGCGGCGGGCGCGACCCGGCCGCCGCTGCTGCTGTCCGGGCTGACCGGCGCGAGCCTGGTGCTGGCGGCGGACACGGCCGCCCGCACCGTCTTCACGTGGGACGTGCCGGTGGGGATCGTGACGACGGCGATCGGCGCGCCCTGCCTGATCTGGCTGCTGCTGCGCAACCGCAAGGAGATGACGACGTGACCGCGCCCACCACCGCGGACCGGGGCACCGCCCCCGTCCTCGAAGCCCGCGGGGTCCACCTCGGCTACGACGGGCGCACCGTCCTCAGCGGCCTCGACCTCGTCATCGAGGCGGGTACGGTGACGACGCTCCTCGGGGCCAACGGCTGCGGCAAGTCCACGCTGCTGAAGGCGTTCGGGCGGCTGCTCGCGCCCAGCGCGGGCACGGTGCTGCTGGACGGCGAACCCATCCGCCGCGCCCGCTCCCGGGCCGTCGCCCGCCGCCTGGCGATCCTGCCGCAGAACCCCGTCGCCCCCGCCGGCACCAGCGTCCGCGACCTGGTGATGCGGGGCCGCAACCCGCACCAGAGCTGGGCGCGGCCCTGGACCCCGCAGGACGACGCGGTCGTGGAACGGGTGCTGGCCGACACCGGTCTGGTGGAGGTCGCCGATCGCGCGGTCACCGAGCTGTCGGGCGGCCAGCGCCAGCGCGCCTGGATCGCCCTGGTGCTCGCGCAGGAGGCACCCACCCTGCTGCTGGACGAGCCGACCACCTTCCTCGACCTCGCCCACCAGCTGGACGTGCTGCGGCTGGTGCGCCGGGTGAACCGCGTGTCCGGCACGACCGTCGTGATGGTCCTGCACGACCTGGGTCTCGCGGCCCGCTACTCCGACCGCCTGGTGGTGATCGGCGACGGCGGGGTCCTCGCCGACGGCGCCCCCGGCGACGTACTCGAACCACAGCTGCTGCACCGCGCGTTCGGCCTGCGCGCCCGGGTGATCCCCGACCCGGTCACCGGCACGCCGCTGGTGCTGCCGGAAGAGGACCCGGACGAGACACCGCCAGGTGACGACGGGCCGAAACCGCCCACCCCGACAAGTTAGGCGAACCCCCGTCATGAGAACCGCACTGCGCCGCCGGCTGCTCCCGGCCGCCGCCGTCTTCCTGCTCGCCGCGCTCCCGGCCTGCTCCTCGTCGTCCTCCGACTCGGGCTCGGGCTCCGGCTCCGACGCGGCCAAGGCCACCGAGAGCGGCTGGTCCTTCACCGACGACCTCGGCAAGACGGTCAAGCTCGACAAGGCGCCGACCCGCATAGCCGGCGTCAACGACCAGATCGTCCCGCTGATGAACTACGGCCTGGAGCCGGTCGCGTCCTGGGGCTACTCCTCCATCAAGGACGACGCCCGCTTCGACGACCTCGACACCTCCGGCGTCAAGCAGGTCGGCACGGCGTACGGCGAGATCGACCTGGAGGAGCTGGCGGCGCAGCGGCCCGACGTCATCGTCTCCGAGGTCTACCCGACGGACGAGAAGGGCACGATCGACGAGTCGCAGCCCGACTACGGCTTCAAGGACCTCGACCAGCAGAAGCAGATCGAGGCGATCGCGCCGGTCATCACCATCAAGCTCGGCGGTGACGGCGCGGACGTCGTGGAGCGCACCACGGAGTTCGCCGAGGCGCTCGGCGCCGACGCCAAGACGGTCGCGGAGGCCAAGGAGCGCTACGAAACCGCCTCGGCCGCTCTGACGAAGGCCGCGAAGGACAACCCGGTGACGGTGACGTCGCTCTACGCCGACACCGACGGCGTCAGCGTCGCCAAGGCCGAGGACGACCCGGCGCTGAACCTGTACGCCGGGCTCGGCGTGAAGTTCTTCGAGCCGAAGCCGAAGGGCTACTACTGGGGGAACTACAGCTGGGAGAACGCCGGTCAGATCGGCGGCGACATGTGGCTGCTCCAGCAGGCCGGTTACGACACCGCCCAGCTGAAGAAGCAGCCCACCGTCGCGGACGACGCGGCGCTCGCCGCCGGGCAGGTGCACCCGTGGGTCTCCGCCGCGCTGGACTACGTCTCCCAGGCGGACTACATGGAGCAGCTCGCCGGCTGGATCACCGACACGAAGCCGCTGGACGACTGACCGGCCTTTGAACGACTGACCGGCGGCTGAACGACTGACCCGCCGCCGCGGACCGTCCCGGGGTCCCGGGGTCCCGGGGATCTCCTCCCCGGGACCCCGCTGTTTCTACTTCTCCGCGAGATGGGCCAGCGACCCGATGACCCGCTCGGCGATGTCCGCGGGCCACTCGAACGAGGGGGCCGCCATCCGCTGGTGGGCCAGCCCGTGCAGTCCGAGCCAGAGCGCGACCGCGTCGGCGGTCACGTCCGTACTGCTCGCGGCGCCCGCCTCGACGCACGCGCCGAGCGCCTCCGCGAGCCGCCGCATGCTCGGCCGGCCCAGTTCGGCCATGTCCCGCACGGTCACGGACCCCGCGTCGGAGGCCGTCCCGTCGTCCGAGGGCCGGGGGGTCCACACTCCGCCGAACATCGAGCGGTAGCGCCCGGGGCGGGCCTGGGCGAACTCCAGATACCCCTGGCACAGCGCTACGAGCCGCTCCCGGGGGCCGCCGCCGGCGGCCGCCACGGCGGCGTCCAGCTCCGCGTCGAGTTCCGCGAAGGCGCTGCGCACCACCGCCAGCATGATGGCGGGCTGGTCGGGGAAGTGCCGGTAGATCGAGGGGGCGGCGATGCCGACCCGGCGGGCGACGGAGCGGAGGGTGACGGCGCTCGCGTCGCCACCCTCCTCCAGCAGTTCGACCGCCGCCGTCACGATCTCCTCGCGGAGCCTGCCGCCCTCCCCGCGGCGGTTGCGGGTACGGACGGGGGGCTTCGCCGGGGTGTCGTCTGCCATGCTGTTACCTTACAGGGCAGAACTTACGGCCGTCCGCCCACGTGTCTCCCTCCACTCCCGGCCCGGCGACCAGAGGCCGGAGCCACCGCCGGGACGCTCGGTGCCGTCCTCCCGTCCGCCGGCCTCGGCCGGCCGGTGGTCGCGGTCCGTGCGCTGGAACCCGACCGTGTACGTCCGGGTCACCACGCCGTTCGCCGAAGTCACCGTGACGGTGCGGGCGGTGAACCGCTGTCCCTTCGACTGTGCCTTCGACTGTCCCTTCGACGTCAGGACGTCACTGCCCTCGGTGACCTTCACCCGGGCACCGGACTGCTCGGTCTCGGCGCCGACGGCCGGGACCCGGGCGTTCTCCGGCCAGTCCACGACGTACGTCGCCACGTCCGGGTCGAACCCGTCGAGCGCGACGCCCCCGACGGTGAGCGCGGTGACGTCGGCGCCGCTCTGCTCCGTGGCGTCCGGGAAACCGGTCACCGTGACCGACCCGTCGGCGCCGACGGTGACGTCCGCCGCCAGCGCCGCCGCCAGGTTGATCCGCTGCCAGCTCTCCCCGCCGTCCCCGGTGAGGTCCAGCGGGTAGCCGGAGTCCGTCGCGGTCTGCTCCAGGACCTGGGTGCGCTGCTCGGTGGTCAGGTCCGGGAAGGCCGTGGTCAGCAGCGCCGCCGCGTCGGCCGGGGCCTCGACGGCCTGCCCGGCCGCGCCGGTCCGGGAGAACCCGTAGGTGAGACGCTGCGTGTACAGGTCGACCTGGCCCGCCGTGTCGAGACCGGCGTACGGGTCGCCCGCGCAGGCCGTGAGGGTGTCGCCCCAGCCCTGCTCCTCGCACCGGGCGAGCAGCACGTTCTCCATCTCGGTGTGGGCCTGCGTCAGCAGACCGGCGAACTCGGGGTCCGCCCACCGGTGCGCCACGGTCGCCTGCGCGGTCATGCGGCCGCCCATGACGTCGAGCGGGTAGTGGAACCCGAGGACGACGCGGTTGTCGCCGTACTCCGAGGTCCGCGCGAGGATCGACGGCGCCAGCTCCGGCAGCAGCGTGGCGAGGATCGTGCCCGCCTCGTAGCCGCCGTAGGTGTGGCCGCTGGGGTAGGAGCCGCTGTCGGCGAGGCCCGCGTAGGAGCCGTCCCGCGACTCGTAGACGTGGCCGCCGTCGCCGACGAAGCCGAGCCGCACGTACGGCCGCGGGTAGTCGTAGTGCTCCTTCGCCGCGTCGTGGGTGTCGAGGTTCTCCGTGACGCGGGAGAAGAGGGCACTGGTCTTCGGCAGGTCGCCGCCCTTCAGGGCGTCGAGGTAGAGGTCACCGAGGCGGGAGCCGAGGCCGTCGGCCATCGTGACGGTGGCGCTGTTCGACGCGTCGGTCTCGGCCCGGTCGACCTCCGCCCGGGTCGCCGCGTTGTTGACGCGTACGGCGATGGTGTCGTTCTCGGCGGTGAGCGGGGTGCCTTCCGGGACCTCGGCGTCGGCGCCCAGGGTGCTGGTGCCGAGGTCGTCGAAGCCGCTGAGCAGGCCGGTGAAGTAGTCGCCGCCGTCGCCGGTAGCGGGCCACTCGTCCGAGGCGTAGGTCGCGTCGAGCACGTCGTCCGGGAAGGGGGACGGCTCGTACGCGGCCGGGTCGGCGTCGGTGGCGGTCGTCCCGGCAGGGGCGTCGGAGGTGCCGGCCAGGGTGACCGCCGTGACGGTCGCGCTGTGGGTCCTCGCCCTGCCGGTGGCCGTCAGCAGCGCCGTCTCCGCCGTGGCGGCCACGTGCGCGGTGGTGCCGTCGTCGAGGGTGACGGTGTAGCCGAGGACCGGGAAGCCGCCGTCGCCGGCGGAGCGCCAGGTCACCCGGACCCGCTCGCCGTCGGTGACGACACCGGTGACGGCCGGCGCCTGCGGCCTGCTGTCGCCGGTGACGGCGGGCCGCGTGGCGGCGCTCGGGGCGGAGGTGCCGACGGCGTTCACCGCGCGGACCCGCGCGGTGTACGACGCTCCGGTCCTCAGCAGGGTGAAGGTGGTGGCCCGGCTGTCCGGGTCGTCGATCCGCACCGTGCGGCCACCGCTGAGGGTGACCTCGTAGCCGGTGACCTTCGAGCCGCCGTCGTCCTCGGGTGCGGACCAGGCGACCGTCACGCTGGAGCCGGACGGGGTCGCCGACACCGTGCCGGGCGCGGCCGGGACCGTCTCGCGCTCGGTCCTGAGACCGGACAGGGCGCGGTCGAGGGCGTCGTGCCGCGCGGTGAGCGTCCTGTCCGTGGCCGTGTCGTCGGCGACGGCGGTCCTCGCGCCGGTGAGGGCGCGGGTGAACGCGGCCCACGTGGCGTCCGTGTAGCGGCCCTTGTCGAGGCCGGAGGCGGTGGTGACGAGGTTCTCCAGCCGCAGCCGTGGCAGCGGGACGAGCTGCTTGGCGGCGAGGGTGAGGTTCCGGGTCGCGGTGTCGGCCTCCAGCTGGGTGGCGTCGTCCGCGCCGAGCAGGGCGCGGGCGGTGGCGAGTTCGCGGGTGAACACCGCGAAGTCGATGGCCCCGTACCGGTCCGCGTCGTCGGCGAGGCCCTCGTACTGATCGACGGCCTCGCGCAGGGCGGACAGGTCCGTCTCGGCGGGCGTCTCGACGTGGCTGAAGGTCAGCCGGCCGAGGTTGGCGACGTAGGGGTGCGAGGAGTCGGCGTTCGTCGTCAGCCGCAGGTGGACGGAGTGGGTGCCCTTGAGCGTCTCCGGCAGGGTCAGGCCGGTCGTCCCGCCCGACGACCAGGAGGAGCCGGTGACGGGCAACGGGACGGTCGCGTACGGCGTTCCGGCGTCATCGGGGCTGTCGGCGTCGAAGCCGTCGAGGTAGAGCTGTACGGCCGAACCGGTGCCGCAGCGCGCGGAGTTGTTGACGTAGGTGATCGTGACGGTGTTCTTCGCGGAGTCACCGAAGTCGATGTCGCCGTAGTCGAGCCAGGCACCGTCGTAGGTGCCGCCGAGGGAGGTGGCGGAGCCCGCGTCGCTCCAGGTGGCCGTCTCGCTCTTGAGGCCGCCGCCGCTGTTCGCCTTCCACGCCGTGGTGTCGAGGGTGACCGGGGTGTCGGCGCCGCGGGTGAGGGTCAGCGCGTGGACGTTGGCGACGTACGGCTGGGCGTCGGTCTGGGTGCCGGAGACGAAGGCCGCGTACACGTCCTGGTCGCCGGTGAAGACGCCGGGGTCGAGGGTGACGTCGGTGGTGGCGACGGTGCCCCAGCCGTCACCGGAGTAGTCGAGGGGGATGTCGGCGGCGGCCGGGCCGTCCTTCGAGCCGAGGCGCAGCTCGATGTGCGAGTCGGACGCCGCGCGGGAACGGGGCTTGTCGTAGCGGACGGTGACGGTGTCGGCGCCGTCGCCGAGGCCGGTGCCCTTCCACTCGGCCCAGGCGCCGTCCGTGACGTTCTCGAAGACGCCGTTGGAGAGGTTGAGCGCGCCGCCTGAGCCGCCGCCGGTCGCGGTGGCGTTCGCCGTGGTCAGCGTGGCGAGGGTGGTGGAGCCGGACGAGGGGGCGTCGTACGGGGAGAACCGGTACCAGTCGAAGTTCGACACCCACTGCTGTCCGGACGGGGCGTGGAAGACGAAGGTGACGCTGCCCGCGTCCAGCAGGGCCCCCGGGTCGGTGACGGCCGCCTGGACGGTGGTGTAGTACTGCCAGCCGCCGGTGCCGGGGAGCTGCACGGTGCCGACGACGGGGCCGTCCGCGTCACCCGCGTGCAGGTCGACGCTGCTCGGCTTGGCCGTGGCGGCCTGCGAGTTGGCGTAGCGGACGGAGACGCTGCGGGGTGCCACGCCGCCGAAGTCGAGGCCGGTGTACTGCTCCCAGGCTCCCTCGGTGACTCCGCCGAGGTCGCCGTCGGAGTAGTACGCCTCCTTGACCAGGCTGGGGCCCTCCATCCGGTCGGGGTCCTCGGCCTGGAGCACGGCGTAGCCGCCCTCGTCGAGGGTGAGGGCGTCGGCGGCGGTCCGCAGCGCGTCGTGCGCGGCCATGAGGGTGCCGGTGGCGGCGGTGTCGTCCGCGAGGACGGTCCGCGCGCGTTCGAGGGCGGTCGTGAACAGCCCGTAGGAGCCGTCGGAGTAGTTGCCCTCGCGCACCAGGGACGCCTGGTCGACGAGGGTGCCGAGCGCCTCGCGGTGGACGGCGGCGGCCGAGACCAGGAGCGGGTCGGTCACGGAGACACCGGCGCCGGTCACCGTGGCGGCCGGGACCTTGTGGGCGAACGCCTTGTCGGCGAAGGTGAGGCCGACACGGATGTCGGTCTCCGTCCGGCCTCTGAGAGTCAGGGCGGCGGTCCGTGCTCCGGTGACCGACAGGTCGGCCGTGACGCCGTCCGGGAGGCCGGTCACGGTCGCCGCGCCGGTCCGGGTGAGGCTGGTGCCCTTGCGGGCGGCGAAGGACGCCTTGCCGGTCAGGGTGAGCCGGATCGAACCGTCGACGGTGCCCTTCGCGGTGGTGGCGAGGGTGTCGGGGCGGGCGGAGAGGACGGTCGTGCCCTTGCCGGGTGCCGTACCGCCGCCGCCCTGGTCGCCGGAGAGCGAGTAGGCGGGCTCGGTGTCGGTCCCCCAGTCGGAGGGCTCGTCACCCATGGTGAAGGCGAGGGTGCCGCCGCCGATGATCCGGGAGTAGTCGAGCCAGGTGTTGTCGAACCGCTTGCCGTCGAGGGTGGCGCGCTGGACGTAGTAGTCGTCGGCCGAGACGCCGTCGGCCTGCACGGTGAACTGTTTGCCGTTGGCGTAGCTGATGGTGGTGGAGTCGAAGAACGGGCTGCCGATCTGGAACTGGCTCGACCCGGCCGTCACCGGGAACAGTCCGAGGGCGGCGGCGACGAACATCGTCGACATGGTGCCGGCGTCGTTGTCCATGGTCGGCAGGAAGCCGTCGGGGGACAGTTCGTACACCTTGGTCTTGACCGGCGGCCTGAACTCGCCGCCGGAGCTGGGGGCTTCGCCGGTGGAGCCGGTCGCGATGTACCGGTTCCAGGTCTCCTCGGTGTAGATGGCGCGCACCCACTTCTGCGTCAGGCTCGGCTCGCCGACGTAGTTGAAGAGGTAGGGGGCCTGGAGGTCGATCTCGTTGGCGTTGGAGTGCAGCATGGTCGAGCCGTCGTCGGCGTCCGAGTCCTCACCGAACATGTGCAGCATCGCGGCACGGCCGGCCTTCTCGCCGCCCATGGCCTCGACGAGGCCGGCCATGTCGTAGGCGTCGTACCAGTGGTACTGCCAGAGGGTGCCCTGGTAGAGCTTGGCCTCCTCGAACTTCTCGTAGTCGACGCCCTGCCAGTCGCCGTCGGCGTCGCGCGGGGTCAGCAGGCCGACCTCGGTGCCGTCGTCGGCGGTCCAGGCGCCGTCCTTGACGAGGTGGTCGATGGCCATGGTGGCCTGGGTGCGCAGTTCCTCGGCGTCGTCGTCCTTGCCGAGCGCGTCGGCGACGACGGCCAGCGCCCACTGGTCGTAGCCGCGCTGCACGGTCGTGCCGGGGTCGCCGGCGATGTATCCCTGCCGCAGCTGCTCGCCGGTGTAGTACCCGGCGTAGGACTTCATCGCGGGGTACGCCTCGTCGAGCCGGTCGAAGCCGTCGTACCCCTTGGACAGGGCGTCGGCCACCACCACCGGGAGGCGTTCCCAGCGGACGGTCGGCACGGAGTGGGTGAGGCTGCCGAGGCTCTTGCCGGACGCGCGCGCGTCGGCGAAGAGGATGATCGCCGACTGGACCATGTCCCGGTAGGTGGCGGGATCGATGTACGCCTCGACGGAGAACTTCCGGAAGTCGTCCCACGACGACCAGCTGTCGTAGTAGGTGAACCCGTTGGCCTTGTGTACGGCGCCGTCGGCCCCGCGGTAGGTGCCGCTGGTGCTGGTGGCGTTCACCGGCAGCGCGTACATGCGGTACAGGTGCGTGTAGAACTGCCCGACCAGCGTGGAGTCGGGGTCGGACCGCTCGGACGCGGTGACGTCGACGGCGCCGAGCGCCTGGTTCCACTCGGCCTTCGTCCGGGCGCGGGCCTGGTCGAAGGTGAGGTCGCCGACCTCGGCGCGCTGGTCGACGGCGGCCTGTTCGGCGCTGATCGGGGAGAGGGTGATGCGGAGTTCGATGTCGTCGCCGTCGGCCGGGTCGAAGGCGAGGACGGCACCGGTGTCGGTGCCGTCCCGGGAGGTCGCGTCGCCGAGCGCGCCGCCGCCGTCCCAGGTCCTCAGGGACGTCACGGGGACGTTGGTGGTGGCGTGGTAGTACAGCCGGTAGGAGGCGCCGTTGAACGACCCGGCGACGAGCCCGCTGATCGCGGTGGTGCCGTCCGCGAGGGTCTCGGCGTCCAGGGTGGCGCGGGTGCGGCTGGTGAAGTTGTTGGCGAGGTCGAGGACCAGCTCGGGGTCGGACCCGGCGGGGAAGCGGTACCGCTGGAGCGCGGTGCGGGTCGTCGCGGTCGTCTCGGCGTCGATGGTCCCGTCGGGGCCGCCGAGCCCGACCCGGTAGTAGCCGGGCGAGGCGTCCTCGTCGTCGTGGCTGTACGCGTGCGCGTAGGTGCCGGTCGCGGGCCGGCTGTCGTACGTCTCGGACGTCGGTACGACGAGGAGGTCACCGCCGCCGCCGGAGCCGCCGACGCCGTCGAGGTTCGTGGCCGTGAACCCCGCGATGTGGTCCTCGTCGTAGTCGTACCCGCTGTGGTTGCGGTTCGGTGTGGTCATCGGGTTGACCTTGGCCAGCCCGTGCGGGGCCTGGGCGCCGGGGAGGTCGTTGCCGTCGTCCCCGGCGGTGGAGACGAAGGGGTCGACGAGCGCGGTGTGGTCCGTGCCGGTGGAGGACCCGGCCGACGCGGCCCGCCCGGCGGCCGCCGCCGGACCGCCGGCCGTCAGCGCGGCGGCCCCGAGGGCACCGACGAGCAGCGCGGCGAGGGCGGCACGTGTCCTCGTGAGTCTCTTATGCCTTGCGGGTCTTCTGGGTCTTCTGGGTCTTCTGAGCACGGAACCTCTCCAGCGTCACGGTGCACGCGCGGGTCCCGACCCACGGGGACAACGTTGTCAGCCCTCGTCCGGAGTGTGCGCGCTCGGCATGGTCATCACATACGGAGAAGTCGTACAACGAGGAAACGGTGTTCGTACAGAGGGTGGGGCGGTTGTTCCCAAGGAGTTGATCCCGGGAGGCGGAGGTTCTCAGGGAGCCCGTGGCACCTCCCGGCGTCTGAGACGGAAAGTTCCTCCGGAACACCTCCGGAACACCTCCGAAAGGAACGTCTACCCGCATGATCCCGAGCGGCCAGGCAGCCAGGCGGATCGGGTATAGCCTCGACCAAGTCGGGCCCACCCCTCACCCACCCGCACGTACGTTCTACGGTTATGACACCCCGTATCTGCGTCGTCGGCGCCGGCCCCGCCGGCCTCTCCCTCGCCCGTGTCCTGCACCGGCACGGTCACCCCGTCACCGTCCTCGAACGCGACGCCTCGCGCGACGCCCGTCCCCCGGGCGGCGCGCTGGACCTCCATGAGGGGTTGGGCCAGCGGGCGCTGGACAAGGCGGGACTGCTGCCGGAGTTCCGGGCGCTGGCCCGTCTGGAGGGGCAGGCGATGCGCATCCTGGACACGGACGGGACCGTCCTGCGCGACTGGCGGCCTGGCCCGGACGAGCGGGCCAACCCCGAGATCGACCGGGGACAACTGCGCGACCTGCTGCTCGGCCCCTTGGACGTCCAGTGGGGGCGGGCCGTGACGGAGGTGGTACCGGACGGCGGCCGGGACGGCGTACTGGTGCGTACCGAGGACGGACGGCAGGAGGCGTTCGACCTCGTGGTCGGTGCGGACGGCGCGTGGTCGCGGGTCCGCCCCGCGGTCTCGCCGGCGACCCCGCGCTACACCGGCGTGACCTTCGTCGAGACCTCGCTGGACGACATCGACGACCGCCACCCCGATCTGGCCCGGCTGGTCGGCGACGGTGCCGTGGCGGTGTACGGCGTGAACCGCGCGATAGTCGCCCAGCGTAACAGCGGCGGCCACGTGAAGGTGTACGCCCAGTTCCGCACGCCGCTGCCCGAACGTCCGGACGACCACCTGGACGCCGAGGCCGTACGCGCGGACCTGCTGCCCCTGTTCGACGGCTGGGCGGCCCCCGTCCTCGACCTTCTCCGCCGGGGCACGGTCTTCGCCCGCCGCCCCCTCCACGTCCTCCCCGTCGCCCACACCTGGGCCCACGTCCCCGGCGTGACGCTCCTCGGCGACGCCGCCCATCTGATGCCGCCCCTGGGTGCGGGGGCGAACCTGGCCCTGCTGGAGGGCGCGGAACTGGCCGAGTCACTCACCTCGACGTCCACCCTCGCGGAGGTGGACGAAGCCGTCCGCGCCTTCGAGAACAGCATGTGGAGCCGCGCGGAGCGCTGGGCGACCATGACGATGGCCGGCCTGGAACGCCTGGTGAGCGCGGACCCGTCCGAGGCGCTGGCGGTCTTCGACGCGGTGCAGTCCTCCTGACGGGCCGGCTCCCCGCCGTCCGACAGATCCGTTTGGCCGCGGCGCCACAGGCAACCCGTTCCGGCACTCACGAGGTCGGACGTGTCCGCACGCCCGGTGGCGAAAGGAAGCATCCATGCCGGCAGGGTCCAGTTCCAAGCGGGAGCGCCAGTACGAGCACATCAAGGACAGCGCCGAGGACCGCGGGGCGTCCCAGGGCCGGGCGAAGGAGATCGCCGCCAGGACCGTGAACAAGGAACGCGCACGGTCCGGCGAGGCGAAGACCGCCAGCCGCGCTTCCACGAAGGGCAAGTCACCGTCGCAGCGCGGCGGCGAGCGGTCGGCGGTGGCTCGGGCGGGGGCCCGACGCGGGAGCAGCTGTACGCGGAGGCGAAGAAGAAGGGCGTCGAGGGCAGGTCCACGATGAACAAGGCGCAACTGGCCGAGGCCGTGGGCCGCGGCTGACAGGAGGCCCCATGAGCACCGTCGTCAAGGAAATGCTCGCCGCCCGCCCCGCCGCCCCGGGCGGCGTGGACCGCGACCGGCTGGCCCGCTGTATCGAGGAGTGTGTCACCTGCGCCCAGGCGTGCACCGCGTGCGCGGACGCCTGCCTGTCGGAGGAGATGGTCGCCGACCTGACCACCTGCATCCGGACCGACGCAGACTGCGCGGACCTCTGTACCGCGACCGCCGCGATCCTCTCCCGTCGCACGGGCCACGCCACCGAGGTCACCCGTGCCGTCCTCACCGCGTGCGCCGCCGCCTGCCGGTCCTGCGCCGACGAGTGCGCGAGCCACGCCGACCGGCACGAACACTGCCGCATCTGCGCGGAGGCATGCCGCCGCTGCGCACAGGCATGCGAGGACCTCCTGTCGTCACTGACCTGACCGGCGGGGAACCGCCGTACGGATGCGGGACAGCCGCGCGGCTTGCCCGCCCCGTACTTGGCGTCGGCGACGGCGTCGACGACGGCAGGCACCAAGGGTGAGCGTCGAGGAGGAACGACCCCGCGCACCGACCGCACAGGCGTCTCCACGTCTTGATCATCTCTGGGGCGGCACTTGGGCTCCCATGCCCATGGAGACGGGGGAGCCGGGCCGGGGGCCGGGTGCGGTGGTCGACCACGACCTCGCCGGGGCGAGCGTCGCCGCGCAGGACCGGCTGACGGCGGTGAACGACGTCCGTACGACTCTTCTGCAGGCCGTGGGCGGCGTGGTCGTCCTGTTCGGCGCGTACGCCACCTGGCGGCAGCTGTGCGTCAGCCAGGACGGTCTGCGGGCCACCCAGGAGGGTTACGTCACCGACCGGTTCAGCACGGCCGTCGACCAGCTCGGCAGTGACAAGCTGGAGACAGGGAGGCCCGTCTCGACATCGCATCAGGGATGAACAGCTGCCTGCCGGCCATCGTTTCGCGGGCCTCTCGGAAGGCCCGTTGCAGAACCCTGACAGTCGTTGGCGCGTACCGTAATATTCCGACCACCGTGTGCCACACCAGGGGGACATTGGGGGGCGTTCGTGCTCGATGCGAAGCAGCACCAGGGCAAGTTCGGCGAAGACTACGTCCGTGTGCTGGCCTCTGCGGCAGGGCTGATCGTCATACAAGGCGATATCGACGCGGACGGGGTCGACCTCGGGTTCCGCGCCACCGGCCGCTACGGACGGACACTGTCCCCCACTGTCGAGGCTCAGATCAAGACATGGTCGAGGCCGTCCGTGTCGTCCGGCCACCTAAATTTCCGCGGGCTCAACGAGTGGCAGTTCAACAAGCTCGTCGGTCCCGACTTCACCGTGCCCCGTTTCCTCTTCGTCATCTGCGTCCCCGCCGACAACCAGGCGTACGCGGCCATGAGCACCGACGGTGTGCTCCTCCGTCACCTCGGCTACTTCGTCTCGCTTCGCGCCGAGGAGCCGATCAAGGACCCCGACCGTTGCCGAAGGCGTCCGGTCAGGGTTCCGACCGCGAACGTGCTCACCGCCGCCTCACTGCGCCGGCTCACCGAGACGCAGTCCGACTGGTAGGGGAACCGATGACGATTCCGCTGAAGGTCGACGACATCGCCAGCTACCTGGCGGAAACGGGCTGGGAGCGGGAGCCGCAAGGCTGGCGCGGCGCGAGTGTCTGGCAACACCCGGACGACTACGAGGTGTTGGTGCCCGCTCGCGACGGCATGGGCGACAGCGATCGCCGTGTACGGGAGATCCTGCGCTGTCTGTGCGCGCTGGAGGACCGGCCGACGGGCGACATCGCCCTGGAGATCGCCAGACCGCAGCTGGACAAGCAGTCCTTCCGCACGTTTCCCGCCGGCCACGACCCCGGCTACACCTCGCTGCTCCTGGGGACGCAGACGGTGCTGGGTGTCCGCAACGTCCTGACGGCGGCGGCACGCACCGTCGTGCAGGGTCCGCACTTCGCCTTCGCCGGCCGGCAACCGGGCGTGGTGGGCGACCTCTTGCGCGCAGCCGAACTCGGCCCCTCCCGCGCCGGGAGCTACGTCGTCGAGATTCGGGTGGCGGCGGACGCGGCGGCCCGAACCCCGAGCGGGGAGCAGGTCACCGGCCGGGCCGTGCTGGTGCAGATACTGGAGGCGGTGCGCGCGGCCCAGGCAGCCGTGGCGGCGGACACGCCCGCCGCCTTCGACGAGACCGTCACGGCCGGCGTCTCCGCGGATCTGTGCAAGGCGCTCAGTGAACTCTCCGGTTTCGACCGGAGTGAGCCCTTCGAGATCGGCTTCCGGTGGGCGCGCTCGCAGCCACTCGATGTGCCGTCACACGTCGTCGCGTTCCCGGAGACCTCTGGATCACTGCTGCGCGCCGCGTCCGTGCGGCTTCGCAGCCTCAACGCCACCGGTGCCGCGACGGTCTCCGGTGTGGTCGAGGGGCTGCATGACGACTCCTCCGGCAACGACCGGTGGCGGATCAAGGTCCGCGGCGAGTTGCGCACCGAGCATGCCGAACTGGTCAGGCGGGTCGTCTGGGTGCGGCTCCCGGACCAGGTCTCGTACGACCGTGCGATCACCGCGCACCGGGAACGACAGGTGATCACGGTCCTGGGCGAGTTGTCGAGCACGACCGGCCGGGTGGAACTGGTGCCCAGGCGGGGGTTGGACATCTGACCGGAATTCGGCTCATCGAGGAGGGGTACTGTGCCGACGGAGTTGACTGTACGGGATCATGCATCGCTGTTCGCGCTGATGGTGGTCGCACGGCCGGTGACCAACCGTGAACTGCGCGAGCTCGCCGGTCTGGAGATCACCGCGGTGGTGCGACGGCGAGTGAACCAGGATGCCGAGCGGATCGCGACCAGGAAACACGGTGCGGTCAACACGCACCGGCTCACGTCCGCGGGCCGGACCTGGTGCGAGTCCGCTCTGGTGGCCGGACGCCCGGACGGAGCGAGGTTTCCGGCCGGGGTGCTCTATGCGGTGCTGGGCAACGTCGGGCAGTACCTGGCTCGCTCCGGTACCAAGTTCGGCGAGTTCTTCCAGCCCGATGTCGAGGACTGGATCCGCGCGGCCTACACGGAACTCACCGTCCGCCGGGAACCGGGCAGCTGGGTCAGGCTGTCGGCGCTGCGCCCATGGCTCGAGGACCTGCCGCGACGTGCCGTCGACGCCGAACTCGACCGGATGATCGAGCAGAACGACGTACATCTGATGGGCGAGCTCAACCAGCGCACACTCAGCGACGAGGACCGCGGAGCCGCCGTCGACATCGGCGGCGAACCCCGCCACCTGCTGCGGATCGGACCGGCGTGAACGGGGAACTCGCCGCCCTGGAGGCGCTGGACATCAGCACCGCGCTGACGTGGGAAGAGGTCTGGAAACCGGTGACCTCCTACCACGTCGACGGCCTTCATCCTGAGGTGTTCCGGCGGCTGGGGAGGGCGATGAGCGCCGTCGAGCGCGCCCACTCGCCGATTGCGACCGTGGTGCGTGGCGAGAGCGGCTCGGGCAAGACGCATCTGCTCGGCTGGACCCGCCACGAGATCCAGGAGCGCGGCGGCTTCTTCTTCTACATCAAGCTCGTCACCGGCCGGAACTTCTATGAAAGCGCCGCCGAAAGTCTCGTCGACAGCCTCTACCGAAGGGACGAAGGCGACCAGGAACAACTGACTCGTCTGCTCGACGAGCTTTCACGCCAGGCTCGCCTCGACACGGACACCCGTGCCGCCGTCACCGGCCGGCGCGAGGTGACGCGCGCCCATGTCGACGCGTTCGTCCGGGGGATCCGGACCATCGACCGACAGGTGGGCAACGAGGCCGCGGACACGGCCCGCGCGCTGGTGCTCATAGCCTCCGCCGGCGATCCCGTGGAGATCGGCAGGGCCTACTTCGCGCTCAACGACGACGACGGGGACAAGCGCGCCGCCTGGGGGATGTCGCCGGGCGGGCGACCGGCCCAACTCGTCCTGCGTGATCTGACGCGCCTGTTCGCCTTGGCCGGGCCGCTGGTGTTCGCCTTCGACCAGCTCGACACCCTGGTGTCCGCCGCGGAGACGTCGTCGCTGACGTCGCCCGCTTCCGGCGAGGGCCGGGCCGCGCAACGGCTGAGCGGTGAGATCGCCAACGGCCTGATGGAACTGCGGGAGGAAGCCCGCCGGACCCTGATGGTCGTGGCATGCCACGAGGACACCTGGGAGCGGATCTCCCGGGCGGCGCTCCGGTCCGCCCTGGACCGGTTCGAGGTTCTGCCGACGCTCGGCGCGATTCCCGACGAGGCAACCGCCGCCGCCATCGTCAGCAGCCGTTTTCGGACCTTCTACGAGCGGACGGGGTTCACCCCGCGGTATCCCACCTGGCCGGTCACCTCGGCGGCGCTGGCCGAAGCCCCACACCGTTACACCGCACGCCGACTGCTCGTCCGGGTCCAGAAGCACATCGAGGCGTGTCTGCGGACCGGCACGGTGTCCGAACTGAACGCCCTGGCGGACGCGGAGCCCACGGCAGCCGCACCGCCCGCACCGGCGAGGGCCGTCCCCCTGAGCACTCTGAGCACCCTGAGCACCCTGACGGAGTCTTTCGACAAGCTCCGTGCCGAGGCGGACGACCGCGGGCCGCTCGACCCCACGGCCGAGGACCGCTCGATGCCCTCTCTGCTGGGCGCGGGGCTGCGGAGTCTGGTCAGGGAACTGGGTGTCGACGAGACGTGGTTCTCCGTCGAGACCGACTTCGGCCGCAAGGCGGCGTTGCACGCCCGGTTGCGCTACGTCGTGGACGAGGCCAGCGAGAACGAATTCCACTGGTCCTTCCGGGCGATCGCCGCGGACAACGCCATCGCCGCCCAGAACCGGATCCGTAACGCGGCCGTCGAGGCCGGCCTGACGGCCGACCTGGCGAGCCGCCGGCTGACCCTGCTGCGGAACACGCCGTACCCGAGCGGCCCCAGGACCAAGGACATCAAGGACGACTTCGAGGCGCGGGGCGGGGTGTCGTTACCGATCGGCGCCGCCGACCTGCGGGCCCTGGCAGCCCTCCGGACCATGCTCGACGACCGTACGTCGGGTCTGGACGAATGGCTGCGACAGGAGCGGCCTGCTTCCCGCATCGAGGTCTTCGCGCCGGTGCTGGGAGACCTGCGACAGCGTCTCGGCATCGCGACCACGGAAGCCGGCGCCGGGGTGGCGGTGGACGCGGCGCGCACACCGCAGGACGCCGAGCCCGCTCGTACCGAGATCGTCGTCGGAACCACGGTCCGGGGCGGCCGTCCGTTCGCGGTACCCATGGAACGGCTCCGGATGCACACCGCGGTGGTGGGCGCGACGGGATCGGGCAAGACGGTCCTGATCAAACGACTTGTGGAGCAGTGCGCTCTGCGCGGCGTCTCGGTGATCGTGCTGGATCCGAACGACGACCTCGCGCGGCTCGGCGACCCCTGGTCGCGCCCGCCCGAAGGGTGGACGGACGACCATGAGCGCGAGGCACGACGCTATTTCGCGGATGTCGAAGTGGTGGTGTGGACACCGGGTCTGAACCGGGGACGTCCGATCTCCTTCCACCCGCTTCCCGACTTCGGTCCCGTCCTCGACGACGAGGACGACTTTCCCCGTCTGGTCAGGTCGACCGTGGCCTCACTCGCGCCACATGCCGGTGTACGCGGCAGCAGTGCTCGCGCGACCCAGCAGCTGGGGGTCCTCAAACGCGCCCTCGAACGGTACGCGCGCGACGGCGGCAAGTCCTTGGCCGGCCTCGTCGAGCTGCTCGCGGAGCGTCCGACCGACATCGTGAACAGCAGGACCAGCCGCTTCGCGGTTCAGATGGCGGACACGCTGGAAGCCGCGATGGAGACCGACCCGCTGTTCGGGGAGTCCGGCGCGCCCGCCGATCCCGGCCTGCTCCTGATCCCGTCGCCGGGGAAGGTCGCCCGTATCTCGGTGATCAACTTCATCGGCCTGTCCGGCGACGGACCGGCCCAATTCGTCAGCCGCCTCCAGGCGACCTTGTTCTCATGGTTCAGGGCACACCCGGTCGGCGACCGTGCCCTGGGCGGGCTGCTGGTGATGGACGAGGCGCAGAACTTCGTGCCCGCCGGTGCGTCGAATCCGAGTAGGGACAGTACGGTCGAACTCATCCGCCAGATACGCAAGTACGGACTCGGGATGGTCCTCGCCTCACAGCTTCCCAGAGGAATCCACAACCAGGCGCTGGGCAACACCGTGAACCAGTTCATCGGCCGACTCACCCAGACCGCGCACCTCGAAGCCGTCAGAATCATGGCCCAGGCACGGAACGCGGTCCTCGACAACCTCGCCGGCCTCGAAGCCGGCGTGTTCAACGCCGCCAGCGAGGGGACCGGATTCAGCAAGATCGAGGTGCCGATCTGCCTCAGTCACCACGATGTGCCGCTCAAGGAGGACGAGATCGTCGAGCGAGCCCGCCGGGGTACCTGAGCGGTCATGAGGTGGTGAGCGTTGTCCGGCAGCGCTGTGAACGACCGGAGCACGCGAAATCGCACCGGACCCAGCGACCGCCTTGTACCGGGCAAAACCGCGGGTCAGGAGCCTTTCGCCGCCGGTTCGAGGATGGCGACGCACTCCACATGATGCGTCATAGGAAAGACGTCACGTTATGCGAACAGAGAGAAGGAGCAGGTCAGATGCCTCTTCCGGTTCTTTGGGTGGCCGTTTGGGCCGTCGGAGCGTCAAACGAGCGTCACGCGCAGCTCCGTTACAACTGCGGAAAGGACAACGAACGCCAGCGTCGGACGGTACTCCCAGCGGACTGTGAGGGAGGCTCGGCACCAGCGGCCTGACCACGACGTCGTGATCAGGACCATCCCTGGTCCTGCAGGCCACCCTTCGTTCACACCGCTAGGCTGCGGACTCGTGCCCTGGTAAGTGCGACGTAAAGCGAGCGGTGAGCCTCGTCGGTGGAGTCGAGCCCCTTTCGGAGCACGGCGGCGTCAGATTCTTCCAGTCTCACCCCGACCCTGTCCCACTCCCTACCCTTCGCCTGGTGGCACGTCAGGCCGGGAGTAAGTCGCTCGTGCGCATCCTCCAGCCGCAAGCGCAGATTACCGAGCGCTTTGCGGGGTGAGCTTGTTGCACTTTGACGGACATTGGCGGTGTGGTGGTCAGGCTGCGGATGCGGTCTCGTATTCGGCGGGGCTCCGGTAGCCGAGGCTGCTGTGCAGCCGGTGCAGGTTGTACCAGCCTTCGATGAAGTCAAAGATCGCGGTGTGGGCAGCGGCCCGGCTGGGCCAGGCAGCGGTGTCGAGCAGTTCCCGTTTGATGGTGGCGAAAAACGACTCGGCGAGCGCGTTGTCCCAGCACTGTCCGGTGCGGCCGACGGAGAGACGGATACCGAACCTCCTGGCCAGAGTGCCGAAATCCCGGCTGACGTACTGGCAGCCGCGGTCCGAGTGAAAGATCACCGGCCGGGTGGGCCGACGCCGCCGACACGCGGACTTCAGGGCATCGGCGACCAGTTCGGTCCGCAGGTGGTCGGCGGTGGACCAGCCGACGACACGGCGGGAGGCGATATCGATCACGGTGGCCAGATAGAGCCAGCCCTCCGCGGTGGGGACGTAGGTGATGTCACCGCACCAGCGCATGTCGAGGCCGTCCGGGTCGGGAGCGAAGTCGCGGACGAGGAGATCGGGCCGGAAGGCGGCCCGCGGGTCGGGGACCGTGGTCGGCTGTCGTCGCCTGCGGTGCCGCCCTTGCAGCCCGGCCTCGCGCATCAGCCGGGCGATGCGGCGGCGGCCGCAGTCCTCGCCCTGCCGTCGCAGGACAGCGTGGATGCGCGGGGCTCCGTAGGTCCCGCGCGAGTGTGCGTGGACCGCGGTGATCTTCTCGGTCAGCTCGGCATCACGGACTGCCCGCAGGCCGGGCCGGCCCGTGCGGCGGGCGTAGAAGGCGGCTCGGGAGACCTCAAGCAGTTCACAGGCGCGTTGGACGCTGTGACCGCCCTGCTTCTCCGCCTCGATGAACGGGTGGACCGTCACCGGGTCTCCTTGGCGAAGAAAGCCGTGGCCCGCTTGAGGATTTCCACGTCCTCCCGCAGCCGGCGGTTCTCCCGCCGCAACGCGGCCAGCTCCTGACGTTCGCTGCTGGTCAGTCCGTCGCGCTCGCCCGCATCGACCGCAGCCTGGCCGACCCACAGCCGCACCGCCGTCTCGGTCAGATCGAAGTCCTTGGCGACCTGGCCGACGGAGCGGTCACCGCGCCGGCACAGCTCGACGATCTCGGCCTTGAACTCCGGCGTGAACGAACGACGGGGCCGAGGCTTCTTCTTCGCCATGCTCTCCATGATGGACATCCCTCCGGGGCAGCACCCCTGTTCTCGGATGTCCGTCAAAGCGGATCAGGCCCAAACGGTGCGGTCGACATGGAGCGGGCCTTCGATGAGGCGGTCGCCGCGGTACGCGCGTAGGAAGCCGCCCTTGCCAGCCGCCGAGGGCCGGCAGCGCCGAGGGCCGGTAGCGCCGCGGCCAGGTCGCCGCCCTGGAGACCGTCGATGCCGGTGACGGCCAGGACCAGGCGCTCGCCACGCACAGGCGGCCGGTCGGTCGACGCGTAGGGTCGACGCGGTGGTGGGATCAGTGGTGCGTGGTGGCCGGTGGGCCGGCGATGGCGGTGAGCCGCAGCTTGGTCTCGTCCTCACTGCCGGGCACGGCGGTCATGATGACGATCTTGAGCTCGGAGTCGCCGTCGGTCAGGACGTCGCAGTCCACCGTGACCGGGCCCACCGACGGGTGGTCGACCGTCTTGTGGTCCTCGCGGTGCGCGGCCACCTCTCCGGTCGCCCACAGCTCGGCGAACCTCCTGTTGCCCGCGTTCAGGTCGCGGATCAGCGCGGCCAAGCGGCTGTCGTGGGGGTAGCGGCCGGTGGCGCGGCGCAGGTCGGAGACGACGGCGGCGTCGGTGGTGTCGCGGTCCGCCTCGGTCACCGGCCACAGTGCGAGGCGGGCGGGGCCGGCGTCCACCGGGAACCTGTCGCGGGCGAAGTTGCGCAGCCGCGGTGGCGAGGCGGACGGATCGCCCAGCAGGGCGGCCCACCCGCGGTTCCACCACACCAGTTGCCAGTCCGCCGCGAACACGGCCACCGCCACGTCGCCGAGGCGGGCGAGCACCCGCTGTACGCCGGGCGGGAGGTGGTCGGAGATCGTACTGTCCGCCGGCGGAACGAGCTGGGCCAGCCGGTGCAGGTGGTCCCGCTCGGCGGTGGACAGCTGCAGGGCTCGCGCCAGGGACGCCACCACCGACGCCGAGGGTGTCGTGGCCCGCCCCTGTTCGAGGCGCACGATGTAGTCGACCGATACCCCGGCCAGGTCAGCCAGTTCCTCGCGTCGCAGCCCGGCAGCCCGGCGCCCACGGGCCACCGGCAGCCCGGCGGCCGACGGGGGCAGCCGGTCCCGCCACGTGCGGATCATCACGCCCAGCCCGGTTCCGAGTGTCGCCGACATGTGTCCCATCCTCCTGCATCTCCGGTCGTGCATGGGGGCGCGAGGGTGGTACTGGTCTTCCTACCGTCGAAGTGTCCCTGGTCCGCCTCCCTTGTCGGGATCAGAGTGGAACGCATGACCATCACTTTCATCACCGGAGCCAACAAGGGCCTCGGCCGCGAGACCGCCCGCCGCCTGATCGAGTGCGGCCACACCGTGCTCGTCGGAGCCCGCAACCGCGAACAGGGAGAGGAGGCCGCCGCCGCGCTCGGCGCACGCTACGTCCCCGTCGACGTGACCGACGACGCGTCCGTGGCAGCCGCGGCCGCGGACGTCGCCGAACACGAGGGCAGGATCGACGTCCTGATCAACAACGCCGGTGTGCACGGCCCCGTCGGCGATCCCAGCGGCCTCACCGCCGCCGACGCCCGCGCCGTCCTCGACGTCAATGTCATCGGTGTCATCCGCACCACCACCGCGTTCCTGCCGCTGCTGCGCCGCTCCGACGACCCTGTGATCATCAACGTCAGCAGCGGCATGGGCTCCCTCGCCCTCACCCACGATCCCGGCCGGCCCGAGTCGCACGTCGTCGCGCCGCTGTACACCTCCTCGAAGGCGGCGCTGACGATGCTGACCACGCAGTACGCCAAGGGGCTCAAGGGCATCCGCGTCAACGCCGCCGACCCCGGCTACACCGCGACCGACCTCAACGGCCACAGCGGCCCCCAGACCGTCACCGAGGGCACGGACGCGATCGTCGCTCTCGCCACCGAGGAGCCCGGCGCCGGGAGCGGACGCTTCGTCTCCCGCCATGGCAAGATCGCCTGGTCCTGACACCGGCCGCGCCGGATCAGCCGACGAGGACATCGGGAAGTCGTCGCAGTGTTCGAGGCAGCTCCAGGGCGCAAGCGCAGCGGAAGTTCATCGCCGGCACCCCGGCACCCCGGTTGAGGAAGAGCAGGTCGAGGGAGCCGAACTGCCGGCGTGCCCGGTCTATCGCCTGGTCGGTGTCCGGCAGGGACCGCGCGTCGGCCCGCACGATGGTGATGTCTTCGGGAAGTCCGCCACTCATGTGTTTGCACCGATCCCTTGTCATGCCCACCGCGCCTGCCGTCGCCGCCTGACCCTGCTGGTCATCGACGCTCCGACGAGCAACTCGCCGACCGCGACCACGTCTTACCAGTGGGGCGAACAGCTCGCACAGCGGGTGCGTGTGCTTCGTGGACACGAATGGCTTCCACACACCCGGCCGTTGTCAGTGCCCAGGTCTAACGTGATCGGCAACTGCTCATGGAGTCCCCGTGCGACGGGTGACGGGGAGGAACGGCGCTATGCACCAGGCACTTGCCGACGAGGACCGGTTCGAGATGCCCGCCGCCTGGCTGCGGGCCCTGCCCGTGCTCCGGGCCGCCGCGAAGCCGGCCGAGGACGCGGTGGAGAAGGCCGCTCGCCGCTACGCGCAGGAGGCGGTCTGGTTCGGGGAGATGTTCTCCTCCTCCGGCAGCGACCCGGAGCTGGTGAAGGAGGGCCGGGCCCATCGGGAGGGCAGTCCCTCTCCGCTCGGGGCCGCCGTGGAAATCGCCGTCGGCTGGCACCACACGATGGTGGACGTGCTCGTCGACGCCTGCGTGACCGAACACGGCCTGCCGTTCGCCGCCCGTGCCGTCGTGGAGCTGGGAAGCGTCAACCCCCATCACATGCAGGCAGGTTCCCGGCGGTACGACGCGGCGCTGCGGAGAGCGACCGGTTACCAGACCTACTTCGTGTGGGAGACCGCCGCCCGTGTCCGGGACCTGCTCGCGGCGGTCGACGAGGAGACCCGACGGCAGACCGTCGAGGCCCTCACCGGCCTCCGGGACAGCGCCGAGCGCCGCATCGTGGTCTCCTACCTGGTACCCGAGGAGCATGCCTGGGTCGACGAGTGCTGCGACGGCCCGATACCGAACGACTCCGTCCTGCGGCGCATGCTCCTCCTCTCCCTGCACCGGCCGGAGCAGCTCGCCCGCATCGGCGAAGGAGCACGGCTCGGCTGGAACGGCTGGAACCTCCCACTGCTCGCCACCCTCGCGAACCGGCTCGGTCCCGCCGTCGGGTCCCTGCTGGAAGACGCGTTCGACACAGCCTACGGATCCGACGGGCACCGGGACGTCGCGGGCTGGGCCGCCGAGCTGCCCACCGACGACGCCTTCCACCTGCTGCTGAAGAAGGGCGGCGACCGCAATGTCCGCCCCGCCCTGCTCGACGCCATGAACCGCTATCCCCGGCGGGCCCTACGGCTGCTCTCCGCCGCCACGGCGGAGAGCAGCGAACAGGCGGCCCTCTCCCGGATGCTGCTGCCCCTGCACGTGGTGACCCACCCGGAGCTCACGGAGGAGACGTTGCCCGCCCTGCCCGAGGCGTCCGCATCCGTCGTCGCCCCGCTGCTGAAGCGGGGCGAACGGGACGCGGAAGCGCCTGCGGAGGCGCTCCCCGCCCTGCTGGTCGCTCCGCCGTGGACCCGGAAGCGCACCAGCCGCAAGGCCCGCGTGGCTCGCGACGTCCCCGAAGCTCCGCGGGCCGAGGTGGCCTGGAAGCCCGGGGAGCAGGATGCCTGGGCGGCCACCGTAGTCGCCGAAACCCCCTGGTGGCGCGAGCACGACTGGTCCCGGGAGATCCAGCGGATGCGGCAGGGGACGTGGCGGGGCGACATCCGCGCCGCCCGCCTCTTCGTCACCGGCCCCGAGGACGTCGTACGCCCGCTGCTCGACGCCTTCGCCCCCGAGCACGTCTGGGACACCGAGAGCTACCTCAGGCCCGTCTCCGCCCGCCATGGCCTGCACGCCCTGCCGATGCTGAGCCGCCTCGCCGCCCGCTACCCGGCCACCGCCCGTGACCTGCTGCTGCCCTACCGCAGCGTCGAGGTGGCCCGGCAGATGGCCGAGTGGCTGGTGCGCCGCCAGTCGCTGAGGCCCACGGTTCTCGCCTGGCTCCGCCGCCACGGCCGGGCCGCGGCCGCCTTCCTCGTTCCCGACGCCGTCGGCCCCGCGGGCAGGCCCCGCACCCACGCCGAACACGCCCTGCGGCAACTCGCCACAGAGGTGGGCGCCGAGGACGTGCGGGAGATCGCCGCCGGCTGTGGGGCCGAGGCCGAGGCGATCGTCGCCGACCTCCTCGCCGGCGATCCGCTGGAGACCGCCCTCCCGGCGAGGATGCCGTCCCCCTGTGCCTGGGCCGACCCCGCCCTGTTCCCACAGATCCAGCTCACCGGCGGCCGCGGCGCCCTGCCCGCCGACGCCGTCCGCCACGTGACGACCATGCTGCAGCTCTCCGAGTCCGGTGACGTCTACCCCGGCCTCGCCACCGTCACCGAGCAGTGCGACGCCGGCTCCCTCGCCGAGTTCGCCTGGGCCCTCTTCATGACGTGGCGGTTCCACGGCATGCCGGCCAAGGACAGCTGGGCCCTCCACGCCCTCGGCCTCCTCGGCGACGACGAGACCGTCCGCCGTCTCACCCCCCTCGTGCGTGCCTGGCCCGGTGAGAACGCCCACCACCGGGCCGTCGAGGGCCTCACCGTCCTCGCTGCGATCGGCACCGACACCGCCCTGCGCCATCTGCACGGCATCTCCCAGCGTGTGCCGTTCAAGGCCCTCAAGAAGCGGGCCCGGGAGAAAATCGACGAGGTCGCCGAGGGACTCGGCCTCACCACCGACCAGCTCGCCGACCGGCTGGTCCCCGACCTCGGTCTCGCCGACGACGGCAGCACCGTCATCGACTACGGCCCGCGCCGCTTCACCGTCACCTTCGACGAACAGCTGCGCCCCTGTGTCCGCGACGAGACCGGCAAGCTCCGCAAGGCCCTGCCGGCCCCGGGCGTCAAGGACGACCCGGAACTGGCCCCCGCCGAGCGCAAGCGGTTCGCCGCTCTCAAGAAGGAGGTCCGAACCATTGCCTCCGACCAGTTGCGCCGCCTGGAGGCCGCCATGGTCACCGGCCGATCATGGACCGCCGCAGAGTTCCTCGAACTGCTCGTCGAACACCCGCTCCTGCGCCACTTGGTGCGCCGCCTGGTCTGGCTCGGTGACGTTGACGGAACGGTGACCGCGTTCCGTGTCACCGAGGACCTCTCCCTCGCCGACGTCCACGACGACGCGTGGGCCCTTCCCTCCGACGCCACCGTGCGCCTCGCCCACCCCCTCCATCTGGGAGATGAACTTCAGCCCTGGGCCGAACTCTTCGCCGACCACGGGATCCTCCAGCCCTTCCCGCAGCTCGGGCGCCCCGTGCACGCCTTCACCGACGCGGAGGCCACCGGCCACCGGCTGACCCGCTTCGAGGGCGTCACCGTCCCCGTCGGCAGCCTTCTCGGCCTCACCAAACGCGGCTGGGAACGCGGCACGCCCGAGGACAACGGCGTGGAACGCTGGTTCTCCCGCCCGATCGCCCGGAACCGCCACCTCGTCATCGCCCTCGACGAGGGGATCGCCGTCGGCATGGTCGACGAGTTCCCCGACCAGCTCCTGGAGACCATCTGGATCGACACCGCCCCCGGCGACTACTGGCCCAACCACACGTACCCGCACCGCCTCGGCGAGATAAACCCCGTCATCGCCTCCGAGATCCTCGCCGACCTGACCGACATCACCACCGAATAAGCCACGCCACGCCCACAGTGAGCGCCCCGCACCCGCCCCTCCCGCAGCGCTCGATCACGTTTCGTCCGAAGTACCGTGCCGGCCGCGCCCTTGGGTGAGGCCTCCGGGTTCGGCCAGAGGACGGACAGGCCACCCCTCAGCCAAGGCGGTGCCCTGAAGCTCTCCGCTGCACCACATACGGCATGTGCGGGGTGCCCATGGCAGGCGGCTCCACCACCGACAGTGCGCGAAGACCCGACTCGGGCTGACCCGGATGTCGGGGGTGGCAGCCCCGGCTGCTGCCTAGCGCAGCTTGCCCCGGCCGCCGCCGGGAGCGGCACCCGCGCGACGGCCGCGGACGGGCCGGCTGTTCATCCGCGGCCGGCGCGGCTCGCCTTCCAGGCCGACCGCGCGCCGCGCCAGTTCGGCGAGCTTCTCCTCCGGCATGCCGGACATCCGAACGGCCTCACGGACGGCGCCCTTGCAGTCAGGGCGTGAGCAGTGCGCGGGAGAGACCGGCGGCCCGGAGGCGGGGTTCTCGGGCGGCAGGTAGACGGCTGCACATCCGATGCACACGAAGATCGGTCGCATGGTCACTTCTCCCGTTCCGTTTCAGCTGACGCCGGTGCCGTGACAGGCCGAGCAGGGTCCGGTCCAGGAGCGGTCCACCGGCACCTGGTTGCCGTCCTCGTCGAGCTCGACCGTGTGGAGCGTGTGCTCGGTCACGCCGGTGCCCTCGCACGCGCCGCACGGCTGCTCGTCAGACATCACCCCAGGATGCCCGAAACGACCGGCTCGCGTCAGGCGTCCGGCCGTACTGTGCCACCGGCCCGATCCCGAGCGTCCCAGGGCGAGCCGACGTCCCGGGAGCGTCGGCGTCCAGCCCGGGACACACGGCCGAGGCGGAGCTCGAACCCCGGGCAGCCGCCTCGTCCACGAGAAGAGTCCCTCGTCCCTCAGAAGAGTTTCTCACCCGCATGGCCTCATCGAGCAGTAGCGACTCTGGTCCGACTTCTGTGGATCTCTCACGCTTCCTCTCCTGCCGGGGCCGGACGGCCGTCGTGACTCCTTGACAGACCTCTTTGAGATCATGCCGACATGGACTTCGACCTCGCTCCACCGACCGGCGTTGGCCCGTTGCACATCGGTATGTCCCGGCGCGCGGCCAACACGGCGCTGGACTCGCTCCGCGATCCCTCTTCGGTCTCGGAGTCTGATCGGCCGGGGCAGCACGTCTTCCGTCCCAGCGGGCTGATGATCGGCATCCACTGCATGCGAGACATGCTCGAAGCCATCGAGTTGGGTAGGCCGTCGTCCCAGACGGACCGAGTGTTGTTTCAGGGCGTGGACGTGTTCGCGCTTCCGGCCCGCGAGGTGGTCCGGCGCATGGGCGAGTTCACCCCGATTGAAGAAGATCCCGACGACGATGCGTCATTCATTGCCCCGGACCTGCTGCTGAGCCTCTGGCGACCGTTCGCAGCCGACAATGAGCCCGAGGAAGAGCAGGGCTACCACTTCAGCTCGGTCCTGCTGGCACGCCCTGGCTACTACGACACCCCTGCTCAGGCTGCGGAGCGACTCCAGCAGAGCGCGTGACGGGTTCGTCAGGACGCCGGCAGGGCTCGTCTACGCGAGAAGGCCGGAGCCGGCCCGGGGTACATCGGGCGCTTGATCGTGTTGATCCGATCGACGTCTCCGATCCCCGCTTCGGTTCAGGGCCGGCGGCGGACGGATGTTCCATGACCTGTGAAGGAGCTGCACGCGTTTCGACTAACCGTCATCGTGCGGGAAGAAGCCGATGGCCTGGATGAAGCCCGCCGCGTAGACGACGAATCTGCTGTGCGGCGAAGAGGTGAGGTCCTCCAGCGCGGCGCGGAGCCCCGCGTGGTGCAGGGCGGAACGGCCGGCGTCCCGGTAGAAGTCCTGCCACAGGTCGCCGAACTCTCGCGGGGCGAAGCGCGTCGACAGGTACCACTCGTCGTAGCAGTGGTGCCAGAAGGCGACTCTGGCCTTGTACTCGGCGGCAGTGGCCACGGTGGAGTCCATGTCGCCGAGCTGTGTGTACAGGCCGATGAAGCGGGAGCGCATCTCCAGGTAGAGCTGCGCCGCGGCCACCTTCCTGGTGCGCCCTTCCGCCCGGACCGCCATGTAGACGGCGACCATCGCGGCCAGGGCCGACAGCGCGCCGGAGATGCTGGTCACCACGAGGTTCCACGCGTTCATCGGCAGCCTCCCCCGCGGGTCCGGTCCGCTGCTTCCGACCTTCGGCCTGACGTCCTGACTCGTCAAGCCGTGCCGGAGCGGCCTGCGTGTCACGCCTCCGTCCCGGCGGTCGGGACGCGAACAGGACGGCATGGCGCTGCCGAGCCCACACTGGCACCCGGGGATGACGGATCGGCCGCGCCGTTGCACTTCCGCGGTTCCGTCTCGACAGTGGGCGGGGCGGGGCGGGCCCGTGGACCGAGGTGCGGGGGGAGGCTAGACGGGTGGGCGAGGACGGGGTGGCGAGGGTGGGGTGGGCGGAGCGTGTGCGGGAGGCCGAGCGGCTGCTGGCGGAGGGCGAGATCGACGGAGCGATCGGTCGGTTCGAGGCGGCTCTCGGGGAGGGCGGCCTCGATGACATGAGTATCGAGCAGGAGTGCGACATCCGCCGGAGCCTCGCCCGGCTGCACAAGACGAGGGACGACTATCCGGCCGCCCGCGCGCAGCTCGACGCGGCACTGGCTCGGCTCAGGAGTCACCCGGGTACGTCCCGGGTCGAGGCGCTGGTACTGGTGGACCTCGCCTCCGTACAGCGGGAGCAAGGCGAGAACTCCGCGGCCGTCGGCCTTCTCTCGCGGGCCCTGGCGGTGTCCGGGGCCGGCGACGACGAGGTGCTCGCCGCCGTTCGCGTCGAACGCGGGATCGTATCGAAGGACCTCGGACGGCTGACCGCAGCCCGGGAGGATCTGGAGGAGGGCCTGCGGCTGGCCGAGCGTGCCGGGCTGAGCGGCCTGGCCGGACACGCCAGGACCGCCCTCGGACTGCTCGCCGAACTGCTCAACGACTTCGCGGCGGCCGAACGGCACTACCGCGCCGCCCGACGCCTGTACCGGTCGATCCCCGACGCCGAGAACGAGTCGATCATCTGGCACAACCTCGGCGTGCTGCACGACAAACGGGACCGCCCCGCCGACGCGCTCGGCTGTTACCGCAAGGCTCTGGCGTTGGACGAGGCGCTGGGTTCGGTAGTGGGAGTCGCCGACAACCTCTCGGCCATGGCCTCTCTCCTTCAGGTACGGGGGGACAGTTCCGGCGCGCGCACGCTGCACGCGCGTGCCCTGGAGCTGTATGCCCGGACCGGGCACAAGCGGGGTGCCGTGGCAGCCCTGGTGGATCTGGCGATCCTCGACCGGCAGACCGGGGAGCCGGTCGACGACCACCTGCGGGAGGCGCTGGCCCTGGCCGAACAGGTCGGCGATCCCCGGGACGTCGCCGACGTACGGTTCGTCTGGGGCGACTGCCACCTCGTGGCGGGCCGCTCACGTGCGGCGTTCGCCCAGTACCTGGAGGCAGCGCGTGCCCAGTCCGCTCTGCGTGACCAGCTCAGCGAACGCGACGCGCTGGACTACTTCGACGAATCCCGCGGCGACGAGGTCCTGGACCGGCTCGTCCGGCTCTCCGCGGAGCAGGGCGAGGCCCGTCGCGCCCTGATGGGTGCCGAGGCCGCCAAAGGCAGGGAACTGGTCCGCCGTCTGGCCGCGGCCGGTCCCTCGGCCGACCTGGCGGCGCAAGGCCGGGCACCACGAGGCCGGGCACCACGAGGCCGGGCGGCAAGAGGCCGGGCAACACAAGGCCGGACGCCACAAGGCCGGGTGGCACGGGGCAAGGCAGCACAAGGCCGGGTGGCCGCGCTCGACCCGGAGCTGGCGCTCTTCGCCACGGGCGAGGACGTCTGGTACACCCGGCTTCAGACGCTGCTGCGGCGGCTCGGCGGTCCGGACCGCCCCTGCCACCTGGTCGAGTTCCACCTCGCCGAGGACACCGCGGTGGTGTTCGTCTGCCGCGCGGACATGGACGAACCCGTCATGGTCCCGGTCGCTATCGACCGCGGCCTGCTCAGAGATGTCACGCGGCGCTCCCTTCTCGGTGGTGCGCCGCACGCCGACCGGAACAAGGAGTGGACCGAGCTGGTGGCTCCCCTGCTGGCACCGCTCGGCGGTCTCGTTCCCCCCGACGACCGGATCGTGCTGGTCCCGCACGACGCGCTGCACCGCGTGCCGCTGCATGCCGTTCCTGTGCGGGGCACACCGCTGGGCCTGCGCAACCTCGTCACCTACGCCCCCAGTGCCACCGTGCTCCAGCACATCCGGCAGTGGCCGCCCGCGACCGGCGAAGCCCTGGTGATAGACACGTCCGGCCACGCAGGCGACCTCGTCTTCGCGTCCGAGCAGGCGACGAGCGTCAGCGAGGCGCTGGCCGTCGCGGGACACCGGGTGACGGTGCTGCCGGCGCCGGTGGCCGGGCGACGACCGCCGGGGCGCCGGGCGGTTCTCGCCGCGCTGCGCACGGTGGACGGGCCCCGCGTCCTGCACATCGCCGGACACGGACGGTTCGACCCGCGGCGCCCGATGCGGTCCGGTGTGCCGCTGGGCCGGCAGTCGCTGACCGCCCACGACTTCGCGGAGCTGGACCTGCGGTGCGAGCTGGTGACGGTGGGCACCTGCGAGAGCGGGGTCGTGGACCGGCGTCCGGGGGACGAACTCCTCGGCCTCGCGCGCGCCCTGGTCATCGCCGGCGCGCAGGCGTTGCTGCTCAGTCTGTGGGAGGTGGACCAGTTGTCCACCGGCATGCTGCTCCGGCGTTTCTACCAGGCGTGGCTGGCGGAGGGGCGTACGAAGGCGGACGCCCTGCGGACCGCGCAGCAAGCGCTGCGCGCGAGCACCGCGCGAGACGCCCGCCGCTACGCGCGGCAGGCCCGTGGACGTACCGCACTCGGCGCGCACGACGTGGCGGCGATCACTCTGGCCGAGGCCAAGGTGTGCCTGGCCGCCCGGGATTTCGCGGCGGCCGACACATCGGCGGCCGATGCCGTCGCCTCGCTGGCCCTGTCGGCCGAGGAGCGCGCCGAAGCCGAACGGGTGCGCCGGATGGCCCGGTTGGGCGGGCGGCAGGGGGTGGCGCCGGACTACGATCGTCGCCTGTACGACGACATGCGCCATTGGGCGGCCTTCGTGCTCGTGGGGCTGGACGGTTGATCCGGAGGGGCGGGCGACGGTGGACTGGGAGACGCGGGTACGGCGGGTCACGGTCGCGGGACTTCCCGCCGCGGGCGCGCGGGCAGCGGGCGGGCGGGCAGCGGACGCCGCCGTCGAGCGGGACGGCACCGGCCGGATCGTCGCCGTCCGTTCGGGCTCGGGCACGTTCCCCGTGGTGGCCTGCGCCGCCGACGCCGGCCTGGACGCCGTACTGGCCGACCTGGACGTGCTCGATCTGCTGGAGGACGGGCTGCCGGCGCTCATGGTGATCGAGGCCGGAAGCCCTTCCGGGCACGTACCCGGGGACGTGCTGGAACGGCACCTGCTGGAATACCTGCCTGACGCCGGCGCCATGGGAGCAGCGGCCCTCGACGGTGACCTGCGACCCCCGCAGGCCCTCGAACTCACCTGCACGACCTGCGCCACGCTCAACACGGTGCTGGTCTACGTCCGGGGCCGCACGCTCTGCGTCCAGGGGCATCCGCTGGAAGTGGACTGGACCTGACGTGTTCACCGGGATGCTGGAGAAGCTCGGTGGCCAGCTCGGGCGCCGCTTCCTGCTCGCCGTGTGGCTGCCCAACGTGCTCTTCTGGGGCGGTCTGGCGGCGCTGGCCGTCACGGGCCGGGGCTGGACGGACGCCGCGCGGTGGTGGCACGAGCGCGGCGTCGAAGCCCGTACGGCACTGGTACTGGCGACCGTAGCCGCCTCCCTCGTCGTCGGGTCCGTCTGGTCGGCCCAACTGCCGCCGCTGACACGGCTGCTGGCGGGCTACTGGCCCGGCCTGCCCGGTCTGGCCGCGCTGCGCGACCGGCGCACCGGCCGCCACCGCCGACGCCACCGGACCGTCATGACCGACCCGAAGGTGTTCGTCCGTGAGGCGTCGTACTACCCCCTGGCCGAGGACGACGTCATGCCGACCCGCTTCGGCAACGTACTGCGCTCCGCCGAGGCCCACCCCTACGACCGCTACGGGATCGACGCCGTCCTGGTCTGGCCGCGGCTGTACCCCGTGCTCCCCTCCCGGTTCGCCGCCCAGCTCGCGGCGGCCGCGTCCGACGTCGACCTCATGGTGACGGTGTTCGGTCTCGGCCTGGCGTTCGCGGGGGCCGGCGGGGCACTCGCCGCCGCCCTCCTGTCCTGGTGGGCGGCGGTGGCGTGCTGCGCCGGCGGGCTGCTCGTAGCCTTGATCGCCTACCGGGGCGCGGTACACACCGCGTTCGTCTACGCGGCTCTGGTCAAGTCCGCCTTCGACGTGCATCGCGGCCTGCTCATCGACGCCCTCGGCCTGGAGCGGCCGGTGAGCTGGAGCACTGAACTCGCCCAATGGCGCCAGCTCGGGAAGGTCTGGCTGCAAGGTGCCCCGGAAGCGGGAGCGGGAGCACGGGCGCTGCGCTATCCGGACCGTCCGTGCCCGCCCTGCCCTCTGTGCCATCCCCCTGCGCAGCCCGGTGGCACTGCCGGCCCGTGACCCGGCTCACCGGGCGAGGCGGCGGACGGTTGCCCGGGGCGGGGGCGCACGCTTTCGCCCGGGGCGGGAGGGCGAATCGCGGTGACTCGCCCTGAACAATGTTCGTGCCGCAGACCCGCAGACCCGCAAACTCTCAGGGACAAGGCCGTACGCACCGCCATGCAGCGGGCGCTGAGCACCCGCGGTTCAAGGAGAAGTCCATCGCCATCGCCGCCGTCTGACCCGGCCGTCCCGGCCCGGGAGCGACGGTCGGTGTCCGGACGCTGAACGTCCCCCGCCTCGACGCGGCCCTGGACCCGACCGTGTGCCGGGGTCGATCGTGGGAGGCGTGGACGATCACCGAACGACACCCGCCGACCGTACGAGTGAGCGAGGAGCGACCAGTGAACGAGGCGTGATGAGTGACGCGGCCCTGGACGCGGAGGCCGGTGAGGTCCGGCGGTTCTGGGCGGGGCTCGGCCTTCCCGGGCTGGTCGACGTCCACACACATTTCATGCCCGAGCGGGTCCTGCGCAAGGTGTGGGAGTACTTCGACGCGCAGGGGCAGCTGACCGGCGGCCTGGAGTGGCCGATCAACTACCGGCAGCAGGAGGCGGAACGGGCCGCCGTACTGCGCGGGTTCGGGGTGCGGGCGTTCACGTCGATGCTCTACCCGCACAAGCCCGGCATGGCCCGCTGGCTCAACGGCTGGGCCGCCGACTTCGCCCGGCGCAACGCCGACTGTCTGCACACCGCCACCCTCTACCCCGAGCCGGATGTCGAGACGTACGTGCGCGAGGCCGTCGAGGCGGGCGCGCGCGTGTTCAAGGCGCACGTGCAGGTAGGGGGCTACGACCCGGCCGACGAACTCCTCCGGCCGGCGTGGGGGGTACTGGCCGAGGCCCGGGTCCCCGTGGTGATCCACTGCGGCTCCGGGCCCGCTCCCGGCAAGCACACCGGCCCGCAGCCGATCGAACGGGTGCTGGCCCGGCACCCGAGGCTGCGGCTGATCGTCGCGCACCTGGGGATGCCCGAGTACGAGGAGTTCCTCGGCATCGCCGAACAGTACGCGCAGGTCCGGCTGGACACCACCATGGTGTTCACCGACTTCACCGAGAGGTTCATGCCGTTCCCCCGCCGGGCCCTGCCCCGGCTCGCCGGGCTCGGCGACCGGGTCCTGCTCGGTTCGGACTTCCCCAACATCCCTTACCCGTACGTACACCAGCTCCACGCCCTGGAGCGGCTCGGCCTCGGTCCCGAGTGGCTGCGCGCCGTCTGTCACGACAACGCGGCGGCGTTGTTCGGACTTCGGTGAGGGCGTCCGGCCGTGCGGCCCGCCGGTGTCAGCTCGACGGTCTTGCGGCGGCGGTCCTCGGGGTGACTGGTCCGGCTGATCAGAGCGAGCCGTTGCAGACCCTCCACGCTCTGGGTGACGGAGCGGGGGGCCTGCCCGAGGGCGGCGGCGAGTTCGACCTGGTGCACCGCGCCGCGACCGGCCAGCGCCTGGAGGACCTTGGTGCGGGACAGAGACAGTCCCGCGGCAAGGCGGAAGCCCTGGTCGGCGAGTTGCGTGCGGTGACCGACCAGCCCGTCGACGTCTTCCACGCCGACCTCTCCCTCGTCTCCGACGCCCAGCGGGTGGACGAGCGGATCGCGGCGCGCTACCCGCGCCTGGACGTCCTGGTCAACAACGCCGGTCTGCACGCCTGTCAACGTCGCCTCCGAGGCCTCACGGCAGGCGAAGACCATCGACCCGGCCGCGGACCTGCGCCGCACGGCGGCCTGTACCCGCCGCGAGTCGATGACACTGTACGGGCGGACCAAGCTCATGACCATCATGTGGCCGCAGGAACTGGCCCGGCGCCTGGACCCGGCCAGGACCACGGTGAACTCCGCAATACGTTGCACTTTACAACCATCACAATTAGATGTAGCGTACACGTATGCATACCGGCAGTACTGGCAGGATGTGGTGGTCGTCCGTCGTCCGCACGCTGACGGCGGCGACGCGGGTCGAACGCAGGCGGAGTGAGCCGCAGGCCCTGATGCGGGCCGCGGTGGCACTGGTCGCGGGCTCGGTCATCGGCTGGGCCATGGACGACCGCACGGCATGGGCGATGATGATGGTGGGCGCCTTCATCTGCGGCATCTGCACGCTCCTGCCCGCCACGCGCTCCCGCTTCTCCGTCAGTGCGATCTGCGGCGCCGTCTTCAGCGCCGCGGTCTTCGCCGGCGTGTACCTGCACGAGCTGGGCTGGTGGTTCCTGCTCTTCCTGTTCATCGGCTCGTACGTCGCCGGCCTGTGGCGCGCGTTCGGCATCGTCCCCGGGATCCGCGCCTGCCTGATGGTGATCGGCGCGATGATCACCGCGGACCTCTCGCCCGGCGTGGACCAGGGCCTGGTCATGGCCCGCTGGATCGCGGTCGGCGCCGCCCTCGTCGTCGCCGCCCAGTTCCTCCCCCCGTACGGCATGCGCCACCACGGGCAGCGCCGCAGTCTCGCCGCCCTCTACGGCGCCTTGGCGGGATACGCCGCCGAGGGCCCGGCCGGCCGGCTGCCGTCGACGCCGTTCACCCTCGCCCGTACCGCGCTCGGCGTACTGCCGTCCGCCGCCCGGCGCCCCGCGGGACCGCTCTTCGCCCTGTACGGCGCCGCCGAGGAGGTCCGCAGGGCCCTGAAGGCGACCGCCCACTCCGGGGACGTACCGCGGGCGGCCGTGGCCTCGGTGCTGACGGCCGTCGCGACGGCGGTCCGCAGCGGTCGCGCCGCCGACCTGGACACCGTCCTCGACTCCCCCGCCGTACGGGACCTGCGGCAGTGGCGGGGCGCGGAGGCGGAGCTGCTGCTCCCCCGGCTCACCGAAGCCCTCGACATCACCCGGTACACACTCCGCCGGGCCGACCGTCCCGGCGATTTCGACCTCCATGACCACCACTTCGCCGGCTTCCCCGCCGACGCGGCGCGGTTCGGCCTGCAGCGGGTGGCCGCGGAGCTGCGCCCCGGCGCCCCGCTGTTCATGAACACCGTCCGTATCGCCGTGGGTGCCACGGCGGGCGAGGCGGTCGGCCGCTGGACCGGCAGCTTCGGCGGACACGGTCTGCCCTCCCACGGCTTCTGGGCGGCGCTCACCACGATGCTGGTCCTCTTCCCCGACTACGGACACACCCTCACCCGCGGCTGGGGCCGGTCCGCCGGCTCCGTCATCGGAGGTGTCGTGGCCTGGGCCCTGCTGCTGCCGGACATCTGGAGCCACGGCGCGCTGGTCGTGGCCGCCACCGTGCTCGCCCTGCTGTCCTTCTGCACCCTGCTCATGGGCCAGTGGGTGCTCAACCTCTTCATCACCGCCTGGATCGTCTTCCTCGTCGGCGGCATCGGCCTCGCCCCGACCACCGAGGCCGCGTGGGGCAGGGCCGCCGACACCGTGGTGGGCGCCCTGCTCGGCATGGTGATCTTCCTGATCCTGCCGACCTACCACCACAACCGGCTGCCCGAGCTGCTCGCCCGGTGGGTGGAGGCACAGCGCGACCTGTTCGGCGCGCTGCTGGACGGATACGCCCGCGCCGGCGCCGTCGACCCCGCCGCGCTGGGCACCCTGCGCCTTGGGGCCCGGCAGACCCGTGAGCGGCTGGAGGCCGCCATCGGCAGTCTCGCCCACGAGCCGCGCGGCCACCGCGCCCGCTGGAACGCCACCGAGCTGGCGGCCATCCAGGCCGCCGTCTTCGACGTGGCCCGCGCCGCCGCCCTCGTCCACGGCAACCTGCCGCGCACCCACGCGGACGCCGTCCCGGAGACGGCACTGTTCGCCGCCGAGGTCCGCGACCACCTCGACCGGCTCGCCGAGGATCTCGCCCTCGACGCCCCGCCGCGCACCGGCGACCTGCGCAGCGCCTTCGACCACGTCGCGGGCAGCGGCCGCCTCGCCCAGCTCTCCGACCCGACGGCACACGACGGCATCTCCCACGCCCGCAGCCGCGCACTGACCGCGTGCCTGCGGACGGTGACCTCGGTGGAACACCTGGAGCGCGCGGCGCTGGGCCGCGCGGCCTGACCCTCGCCGGCCGGTTCGTCCGCGCTCCTGCCGCAGCCGGCCACGAACCTCGCGCACGGCCCGGTCCCGCACGATCCGGTCCCGCACGACCTGCCGGAACGCGGCGGCGTACGGGTCTCCACCGGGAGCCGCGCCGGGACGGTGGTCCGCACCGTCGAGAACACCGGCGAGCGGATCGCCGTGGAGCCGGTGCCGTCCGCTACCGGGAGGCGGCGGTGAGGTCGCGGCAGAGGGCGTCGACGGCCTCGGGTGTGACGTGGGGCATGGCGACCAGGTGGGCACGGTCACCCTGGGTGGCCAGGTGCCAGCGGTCGACGACGTCGCGCGGCGGGCGGTCGAAGGTGACGGCGATGGCCTCGGGGAGGCGCTCGGGACGCGCTCCCGCCCGTTCCAGGGCGGTCCGGGCGTAGACGGCGGTGCGCCGACAGCGGTGGACCAGGTCCCGTACGCCGCTGGTGCCCAGGCGGCGCAGCCGCATCCACAGCAGGGCTGCGGCCAGTCCGCTGCGGGAGCAGCCCAGGGTGTGGTCGTCCGTGCCCAGATAGGCGCCGACGGGGACGGGGGACACATAGCGGTCCGGGGTCAGGACGACGCCGCACGGGACGGGGCAGCCCACGAGCTTGTGTCCGCTGACCGAGAGGCTGTCGGCGCCCTGGCCGAGACCCCAGGCGGGCCGGGCGGGGGAGAACGCGGCGAGCAGACCCCCCAGCGCCGCGTCGCTGTGGACGTGCACCGGTCCTGCCGGGGCGGACGCCGCACGCAGGGCCGGGAGGTCGTCGACGGCACCGCGCATCGTGGTGCCCACGGTGGCGACGACGACCGCGCCGCGGGGCCGGCGGCCGGTCAGGGCGTCGCGTCGGCGGCGGGTCCGGCAGGCGGCGTACAGCGCGTCGGGGTCCATGCCGCCGTCGGCGCGGCAGGCCACCTCGACCAGTTCCATACGCAGCAGACCGGCGGCCTTGCGGACGCTGTAGTGGGCCTCGGCACTGGCGTACAGAGGGGCGCGGGGCAGCCGTCGGCGGCCGGTGTGGAGGCCGAAGAGGATGCCTTCGCTGCCGGAGCCGGTGACATATCCGTACGTGCCGTCCGGGTCTCCCCCGGCCAGCTCGGTGAACCAGGCGATGACCGCGCGTTCCATGGGCTTGGTGCTGATGTCGGCCGTGTCGCTGTGCGCGGGGTCGCCCGCGTTGTTGGTCAGGGTCGACAGCAGGATGCCCGCGTCGGAGAGGTCGAACGCGAGATTCGTGGGGAAGCCCAGCTCGTAGGGTTTCTGCCGGTGCATACGGGTCACGAGCGCCCGGACCGGCGCCGCGGTCTGTTCTCCGGTCCCCGGGTCCTCACCGATGGTCAGGTCACCCAGGTCGGAGGCTTCGCTCATGGCAAGCCTCCCGCCACCTGACGTCCGGGCCGAGACGCTCCGCCTGTCCCGGCGCTTCTCGGTGCCCAGTCTCACGGGCCGCCCCGGCCCCCGCACTTCTCCTGTGCCATCCGGATGAGCCGCGTCCTGAGGCCCACCACCGGGAGGGCGCTGCGCCGTCCGATGCCCGATGGGCCGGCGCCCGCCTTTCTGGCCACCCCGGCCGTCCCCGCCGACGACTCGACCTCCGACCGCTCTCCGCGGGCTTCTGCAGCAATGCGCTGGCCGTCACGATCCTGACCAAGGCCGGCGGAGAACCACTCGTCTTCTCTCCGCACGAACTCCGCGGAACTACCGTGCCCAGCGCCATCCTGAACGGTCTGCCACCGCTCATCCCCCACGGGCTGCGCGGGCCTCGGAGTCTTGATCCGACGACGGGCTACAAGGCGATCTACCCGGCCGAGAACATCGAAAGCCACCGCGCCTTCATCGCCCGTCGCCGGACCGGCCGACCCAGCGAAGAGTGCCGGACGCCGTCCGAGGAGGAACAGGACGCTTTTCTGGCATTCTTCGAGAATCGCAAGGCCTCCACAGGCACCTGCGGTCGCGCCTTTCCAACCCTCTCTGTTCATGAACACGCTTGCGCGTTCGCTGCTCGCTTCTCCGGCTGGCCCCGGCACGGCCGGTTGGAGGAAATCCGCGGCAACCTCGTCACCCGCGTCGCGAGACCGAGCTCGAAGGCCGACTCGGAGAAGTCGAAGCACTCCGGGTGAGCCTGGCCTGCGCCGAAGACGAGCGTGCTCGCACGGACCGACGAACCTCCGGCGGTACGGGCGCGCTCGGTCCGCGGCCCCCGCGGCCCCTGCGGCACGTCCAGATACTCGGTGTCCCGGCGGGGCCCGGCCGCCGCCTGTCCTCCGTGGCGGCGATCGGCGATGCGCTACGGTCCTGGGCCCATGACAGCGCACCTCACCCACTCCCCCGCCCCGCGACGGGCCCGCGACGCGAACACCACCTTCGTGCTCGTGCACGGTTCCTGTTCCAGCTCACTGATGTGGGCTCCCGTCCAGCGTGAACTGGCCCTGCTCGGCCATCGCAGCTACGCCGTCGACCTGCCGGGGCACGGCTTCGACGCGCAGTACCAGGTCGCTTACCAGGCCCCGCAGGACCTCGACGCGTGGGCGGCCGAACCGTCGACACTGGCCGGGGTCACCCTGCGGGACAACGTCGACATGGTCACCGGCGTCGTCCGGCGGGTGGCCGGGCACGGGCCGGTCGTCCTGGTCGGTTCCAGTCTCGGCGGCACCACGATCACCGGGGTGGGCAACGCCGCCCCCCGGGCTGCTCAGCCGGCTCGTCTACGTCTCCGCGTGGTCGTGCGTACGGCACGCGAACCCGATCGAGTACATGCGGGAACCGGAGTTCGGCGACAGCCTGCTGGCCCCGCTGGCCGCGCTGAACGTAGGCGACCCCACCGAACTCGGCGTCGGCCGGGCCAACTACCGCACGGCCGACCCGGAACTCCTCGCAGCACTCAAGGCGGCGCTCATGGCGGACGGCACCGACGCACAGTTCCGGGCCTTCCTCAACCTCCTCCAGCCGGACGAGTCCCTGGCGGTGATGGAGTCGGACGCACGTGCCCGCGCCGAGACCTGGGGCACCGTCGCCCGTACGTACATCCGCCTCACCGAGGACCGGTCGTTGCCCCTGGCGATGCAGGACCGGTTGATCGCCGAATCCGACGCCCTGACGCCCGGCAATCCGTACGACGTGCACACCCTGACCGGCACCCACGTCGGGTTCCTGTTCGATCCCGCCGGACTGGTGCGCATTCTGGACCGGCTGACCGTGTGAACGCCGCGTTCCGTCCCACCCCTCTCCCGGTCAGATCAGCATCGAGCGCGGAAACAGCAGCCCGATCGCCGGTCCTCCACGCCCACGGAGGTACCCCGGCTGGGTGACCCGCGGAATATGGCCACACGTCTCGGCACCCGGCCCGGGAAGCTGATGCCATGACATCCATCAAGCCGAGGCGGCTCGCTGTCGCGCTGTTCCTCTGGCTCGCCGTCATCCCCGGACTCCTCGCGGTGTCCCCGGCCGGTGGGGGGCCCGCGACCCCGGGCGGGGCCGCCGCGGCCGGTGACGACCCGCTGCCGGCGTTCGACAGCGCCGCCCGCCCCCTGCGCACCGTGGAGCCCACCGGTCCCTTCGACGACCTGCGTTCCTTCGGGCGGGCGGTCGGCGGCGCCGTGGTGGTCGGCATCGGCGAGGCCGCCCACGGCTCCCGCGACTTCGTCACCTTCAGACACCGGGCCCTGCGGTACCTCGTCGAGGAGAAGGGGTTCCGCTCCTTCGTCCTGGAGGCCAACTGGAGCGCCGGGCTCCGCCTGGACGACTACCTGCGCACCGGTCGCGGCGATCCCGCCCGCATCATGTCGGAGGAGTTCCAGAACGCCTACCTGCTGCTGCACAGCCAGGACTACCTGGACATGCTCCGCTGGATGCGCGCGTACAACGTCGACCACCCCGACGACCCGCTCAGGTTCGCCGGCAACGACAACACCTACGCCGGACCCGAGCTGTACGACCGGGTCGTCGAACACGTCCGGCGGGCCCACCCCGACCTGCTGCCGGTCGTCACCGAGCTGTACCGGGGACTCCGCCCCACCGTGCCCGTCGGGGAGTGGATGCGCGCCGCCACGACCTCGCCCCTGGACGAGCGCCGTCGCCGGGCCGAGCACACCGGCCGGGTCCTCGCGTTGCTCCGCGCCCGCGAACCCGCCGGATCGCGTCCGGCCGGCGACGCCGCCCACATCCGGGCGGTCCAGCACGCCACCGTCGTGGACCAGGTGGCACGCATGTACGCCTTCGATCTCACCGACCCGCAGGTCGTACCGGAGGCCATGGCCTACCGCGACACCGTCATGGCGGAGAACACCCTGTGGTGGCACCGCCACACCGGCCACCGGCTCGTGCTCGGCGGGCACAACAGTCACCTGTACACCAGCAGTTCCACCCCCGCCCTCCCCGTGACCCAGGGTTCGCTGCTACGGCGACGGCTGGGAGCGTCCTACCTGGCGGTCGGGCTCTCTTTCGACCGGGGCGCCGTGCACGCCACCGCCCAGGGGCTGCAGAACCCGGTCGACGACGACGTCCAGCGGTTCGAGGTGGAGCCCGCCGCCGCCGGCTCGGTCGAGCACACCCTGGACCGGGTGCGTCACCGCGACTGGTTCCTCGACCTGCGCACCGCGCCGTCTGCGGCCCGCGCCTGGCTGGACACGCCCCGGCCCAAACGGGAGATCGGCACGGACTTCCCCCCGCCCGGCGACCAGGTCGCCCTGCTCGGCTCGGTGGACCTGCTGGTACACCTGCACGAGATCCGGCCGAGCCGCCGCCTCGACCGGGCCTCGGGCGGGCCTCGCCGCCGGACGCCCGCCGTGTCCTCCGACCCCCTGCCCGCCCTGAGAAGAGCCGCCCGCCCCTTGCTCACCATGGAGCCCACCGGCTACTTCGACGACCTGCGTCCCCTGGGCAGGACGGTGGGCGACGCCCGGCTGGTCGGCATCGGACAGGCCGCTCACGGCGGCCACGAGTTCCTCGCCTTCCAGCACCGGGCGTTCCGGTACCTGGTCGAGGAGAAGGGGTTCCGCTCCTTCGTCCTCGAAGCGCCCTGGAGCGCCGGGCTCCGCCTGGACGACCACCTGCGCACCGGTCGCGGCGATCCCGCCCGCATCATGTCCGAGGAGTTCCAGAACGCCTACCTGTTCATGCACACCCGCGAAGTGCTGGCCCTTCTCCGGTGGATGCGCGCGTACAACACCGTCCACCCCGACGACCCGCTGAGGTTCGCGGGCAACGACAGCAGTTACGCGGGGCCCGACCTGTACGACCGGATCATCGAGCACGTCCGCGCGGCCCACCCCGACCTTCTGCCCACCCTCACCGAGCTGTACCGGGGACTCCGCCCCACCCAGCCCGCCGGGGAGTACATGGCCGCCTACATCAGGGAGCCCCTGGCCGTACGACGGGAGAAGGCCGAACGCACCGGACGCGCCCTGGAACTGCTGCGCGCGAGCCGCCCCGCCCCGCGGTCCGAGGCGGCTCGCGCTCACTCCCTGGCGGTTCAGAACGCGGATGTCGTCGACCAGGTGGCGCGCCAGTACGCCTTCGACTACGACGATCCGGCCGACGCCCGCGAGGCCATGGACTACCGCGACACGGTGATGGTGCGGAACACCCTCCGGTGGCTGGAGCGGAGCGGCCACCGTGCGGTGCTCGCCGCGCACAACGGCCATGTGTACCTGGAGGGCTTCGACCCGGACTACCCGGTCGTCCAGGGCGGTCTGCTCCGCCGCGCGCTCGCGGACGGCTACCGGGCTGTCGGCCTGGCGTTCGGCCACGGTTCCTTCCACGCCACCGACGCGGGCGTCTCCGAGCCCCGCGACGAGGACGTGCGCACCTTCCGGTCGGGGCCCCTCGCCACCGGCTCGGTCGAGCAGACGCTGGACCGGGTGAGCCGCCGTGACTGGTACGTCGACCTGCGCACCGCACCGCGTTCCGTCCGCGCCTGGCTTGACACGCCCCGGCCCAAACGGGAGATCGGCACGCACTGGCCCCGCGACCCCGACCTGGTCAACCTGTTCAGGTCGGCGGACGCGGTGGCGTACGTGCACGGGATCCGCCCGAGCGGGCTGCTTCCGCGCGGTCGTCCGGTGACGGGCGCGGCGGTCAGCTCGTAAGGACTGTCACCTCGTAGAGGCTGTCAGCTCGTAGAGGCTGTCACCTCGTAGACCAGAGTGCCTGCGGGAGCGCCGGTGCCGACGGAGGCGGTGGTCGTGACGACAGGTCCTCGGCGACCTTCTCGGCGGTGGCGCGTTGCAGGAGCGTGTCAGGGGCGCCCGCGCCACCGGGGCGGGTGGCGGCGACGGTGATGCCGGGACGCGCCGAGAGCTTCGCGGTACGCGCTGTCGATACGGTCGTCGAGCATCGGTCCGGCGGTCCCCTCGGGCACCGCGGCGAGGTGGTGGAGCCAAGTTCGCCGACCGGCTCGGTGAGACGCCGTAAGCCGTCGCCGCCGGGGTCTTCCTCGACGAGGTCGGCGGCACCAGCGGGCCGCTGATCGGTCTGCTCTTCCAGGAGAGCGGCCGTGCGCTGACCGAGGACTGCGACAGCCGTGACGGCTGGGCGGCCGGCGTGCGCGAGGACCTGGCCGCCATCCAGCGCGTCGGCGAGGTTGAACCCGGCGACCGCACCATGGTCGCCCGCCGGGGCCGCGCCTCGTACATCGGCGAGCGCGCCCTCGGCGCTCCCGACCCCGCCTCGACGGGCGTCGCCCTGCTCTTCTGGTCGCCGGCCCGAGTCGCCGAACCGGACACGGACCTCGGCTCGGTGACCGACGTCGGGAGCACGACCACGTGAGCACGGCGTCTGAGCCTGCCGCCTCCTGACCTCGTGCGGGGCGTGTCCGGGGGGGGGTGCCCGGGGTCCTGCCCCGGGGGGCTGTCTCCACCTTCGGCACACCGGCCAGCCGGATACCCGCCCGCTTCGCCGCGCCCTACCGTCGGCGCTGTCGGCGGCGGCCTCCGTGCACTGCCGCGTACCCGGCATCCCCCGTGGAAGGGAACCGAGCCATGTCCGATCCCACCCGACGTACCGTCCTGCGCACCGCTGCCGTCAGTGCCGTCAGTGCCGCCGCGACCGGGGCGGCCACGGCCGGGGCGGCCGGTCCGCCGAGTACGTCCGCCGCCGCCGAGACCCGTACGGCGCGACCGTCGCCGGCCGAGCTCGTCCTCGCACCCGGCGATCCCCGTTACGAGGCCTTCGCCGCCCGGGGCTACAACCGGCGCTTCAGCGGCCACCCCCGGCGCATCCACCTCCCCACCACGACCGCCCAGGTCGTCCACGCGGTGCAGGAGGCCGTACGCCGACGCCGGCACGTCGTGGCCCGCAGCGGCGGCCACGGCTTCGAGGACTTCGTGGACAACGACACCGTCCGCGTCGTCGTGGACCTGTCCCGCATGACGGCCGTCCGCTACGACGACGACCGCGGGGCCTTCATGGTCGAGGCGGGCTGCGGGCTGGGCGCGGCCTACCGGGACCTGTACGTCGGCTGGGGTGTGACCCTGCCCGCGGGATGGTGCACCGACGTGGGACTGGGCGGTCACGTACCGGGCGGTGGCTACGGCACGCTGTGCCGGCTGCACGGGCTGTCCGTCGACCGCCTGTACGCGGTGGAGGTCGTCGTCGTGGACCGGGCCGGGCGGGCCCGCGCGGTGGTCGCCACCCGCGAGGAGGACGACCCGAACCGCGACCTGTGGTGGGCCCACACCGGCGGCGGGGGCGGCAGCTTCGGCGTCGTCACCCGTTTCTGGTTCCGTGACCTGCCGGAACCGCCCCGCTCCGTGCTCTCCTTCCGCGCCGAGTGGTCGTGGAAGGACCTGGACCGCGACGCCTTCACCCGACTCGTCGACGCGTACGGCGCCTGGGCGGAGCGCAACTCCGCCCCCGGATCCAGGGCCGCCCGCCTCTACAGCGAACTCCTCCTGAACCGTGCGGCCGCCGGCAGTGTCGTCCTCTTCGGCCAGGTGGCGGACACCGGGTCGTCCGCCCGCCGCGTCCTCGACGACCAACTCGCCGCGCTCGGCGCCGGCGTCGCGGCCAGGCCCGTCGTCCAGACGCACACCCTGTCCTGGCTGACCGCGGCGTCGGTCATCGGCAGCCCGGACGTGCCCGGCCCGCTGTACCGGCTGGCAGTGAAGTCCGCGTACGCCGACCGTGCCCTGACCCGGCGGCAGGTGCGGGCCGTCCACCATCACCTCACCAGGACCGACTACACGTACCCCGCCGGGATCGTCAGCCTCAACACCTACGGCGGTCAGGTCAACGCGGTGCCGTCCCACGCCACGGCCACCGCCCACCGCGGCTCCGTCCTCAAGGTCATGTTCCTGACCGGCTGGGAGCGGGCCGCCGAGGACGAACAGCACCGCGGGTTCCTGCGCGCCCTCTACCGGGACGTGTACGCGGACACCGGGGGCGTGCCCGCGCGGACGGGGGCCTTCATCAACTACGCCGACGCCGACCTGGCCGACCCCCGCCACAACACCTCGGGAACGCCTTGGCACACGCTGTACCACGGCGCCAACTACCCCGCCCTCCAGCGGGCGAAGGCCCGCTGGGACCCCCGGAACGTCTTCCACCACCGGCTGTCCGTACGCGCGCCCTCCCCTTCAGCACCCGCCGCACCGGGCGATCCTCAGGTGCGAGCGCTGTGACGCGACGCGTCGCGTTCAGGAGCGGCGCGCCGACACGCCCCCGTGCCCCTGACCGCCGCCCACCGCACGCGGCGTGGGGGACCGCGGCGGCCCGGCCTCTTCGACACCGGGCCGCCGTCCTCGGTCCTCGGTCCGCGGTCTTCGGCCTGGGGCTCAGGCTGAGAGCGCCCGTCGTCCGCGCTCGGCGTGGAACGCCATGGCCATGGAGTCGGGCTTGACGGTCACGACGGCCTGCGGGCGTGGAGGCCGCGAGGCCAGTTCGATCCGGGGCCAGGTCTGGAGGATGGTGCCGAGGATGATCAAAAGCTCGGTCCAGGCGAAGTTCTCACCGATGCACTTGCGTCGCCCGTCGCCGAAGGCGAGGAAGGAGCCTCGGGTCGCGGGAGCCCGTTCGGCCGTCCAGCGGTCCGGGTCGAAGCGCTGCGGGTCGGGGAAGTAGGCCGGGTCGTGCTGGTGCAGGTACGGGCTCCAGACGACGTCCGCGTCCTTGGGGATGCGGTGGCCCCCGAGGTCGACGGTGCGGGTGGCGGTCCGGGTGACCATCCACGCCGGCCCGTACTTGCGCACGGCTTCTTGCAGCACCTGGCGTGTGTAGGGAAGTCGGTCCAGGTCGTCGGGGCGCAGGGGCCGGCCGGCGCAGACGTCGGCTAGTTCGGCTCGGAGTCCGCTCTCTATCGCCGGGTTCTGGGTGATCTCGTAGAGCGTCCAGGCGAGCGTGGTGCCGGTGGTCTCGATCGCCCCGGTGAGCAGGGTGATGGCCTCGTCCTGCAACTGCTGACGGCTCAGCGACTCCTCGGCGGTCAGCAGGGTGGCGATCAGGCCCTGCGGGGCAGCCGCCTGGGCTGCGTGGGGGCAGCCCGCGAGTTCCGCCTGTGTGGCCTGTTCCGACGGCTCGCCGTTCCCGGGCCGGCGCGCGTGGTCGATGGCCAGGTCGATGAGGGCCCGCAGGCGGGCCACACGCCGGGCGTGCGCCCGGTGCGCGGGCAGGGGCAGCCGCGTGATCCACGACGGCAGAACGGTCTGCCGAATCGTTCCTTCCATGATGGCGGGCATGAGGGCGGTGGATTCACGCTGTAGATGCGCCGGGAGGTCCGTGCCGAACAGGGCGACCAGGAAGGCTCCGAGCGTGATGTCGTTCATGTCCGCGTACACGTCCCGCTCTCCGCCGTCTTGCCAGGCGCTGACCTGGGCGGTGACGTGTTCGATCATCGCGGCGCCGCGGGTGGCGATATGGGACTTGTTGAACATCGGCTGCATGAGGCGGCGGTTGCGCAGGTGCGTCTCGCCGTCCGCGACCGTGGCGAGTCCGTCGCCGAAGAAGACGCGCAGAGCGTCGATGATCGTGCCGCCCTTGGCGTAGTCGGCGGCGTCGGTGACCAGGACCCGGCGGGTCAGGGCGGGATCGGTCACGACGTAGGCGGGCTTGGGGCCTATGCGGATGCGGACGACGCTTCCCTGCTGCTTGAGGGAGGTGATGAAGGGCAGCGGATCGCGGGCCAGCCGGTGGGCGTGGCCGAGCAGGGGAAGGCCGCCGGGGGCGGTGGGGGTGGGGGTGGGGGGAAGCGCTGCGGCGGAGCTGTTCACGGTGCCTACCACTCCTGATGTGGGGATCGGAATGCGGCCGATGCATGCCCAGGAGCGTGGGGAGACATGTCAGCTCTCGGTGATCAGTGCGTCACAGTTGTCGCTACGGCACGGGCGCGGTGGGCGGTGGGCGGTGCGCCACGGGTTCGGCCGGCCGCGCCGGGGCACGGCCGTGACTACCGGACGGTCACCCGCACCCCGCACCCCGCGACCGATCGCCGGAACCTGCTCCAGTGGCGGTCCGGCGGGCCCGTACCGCGTCCGCCGGGTCCCAGCCGTGGCGCGGGACCGAGGCGAGCAGCAGTTGCGTGTACGCGTGCTCGGGGGCGGTGAGCAGGCGTTCGGTCGGCCCCTGTTCGACGACCGTGCCGCGCCGCATCACCACCGTCTCGTCGGTGACGTGCTGGACGACGGCCAGGTCGTGGCTGATGAAGACCAGCGCCAGGCCGGTGTCGCGTCGGATGGCGACGAGCAGGCTGAGGATCTGCGACTGGATGGACACGTCCAGTGCGGCCACCGCCTCGTCCAGGACGAGGACGCGCGGGTTCACCGCCAGGGCACGTGCGATGGCCAGGCGCTGTTGCTGTCCGCCGGACATCTCGTGCGGGCGGGCGTCCGCCTCGCGGGTGCCGAGACCGACCCGGTCCAGGAGTTCCCCGATCCGTCCGCCGACGTCGGTCGCGTCGTGCAGGCGCAGGGTGGTGGCCAGGCACTGGCGTGCGGTGAGGCGGGGATCGAGGGAGAGGTAGGGGTCCTGGAAGACCATCTGGATCTCCCGGGCCCGAGCCAGGCGCTCGCCCCGGCCTCTGCACCGGCCCGCCGCCCGGTCCCGTCCGTCGACGCGGATGGCTCCCGCGTCGGGCCGGACCAGGCCGACGAGCATGCGCGCGACGGTCGTCTTGCCGGAGCCGGACTCGCCGACGATGCCGACCGATCCGCCCGTCGGCAGGGTGAAGGACACGTCGTCCGCGGCGACCAGGGTGTCGCCGCCGGAGAGCCGGTAGGTCTTGCGGAGCCCGTCGGCCGTCAGCACAGGGGTGGTCATGCGGTCTTCCTCGCAGTCGCTCCGGCGGTGGTGGCTGCCGCCGCCTCGGGCAGCCGGCGGCAGGTGGCTTCGCCGCCGTCGGGGAGTCGCACCGCCTGTGGCGCCCATGCCTCGCAGGCGGGTTCGGCGTCGGGGCACCGGGCGGCGAAGGGACAGCCGTCGAAGCCGTCCGCGAGCGACGGGGGCCGCCCGGGGATGGGCCGCAGCGGGCGGGACACGCCGAGTTCGGGTGAGCAGTCGAGCAGTCCGCGGGTGTAGGGGTGGCGGGCGTGCTCGAAGAGGCGGCGCCCCGGCTGGTGTTCGGCGATCCGGCCCGCGTACATGACGTAGACGCGGTCGCAGTAGGCGGCGGCCAGGTGCAGGTCGTGGGTGATGAACAGCATGCCGGTCCCGCGCCGTTGTCCCAGGTCGCGCAGGAGCGCGAGGATCTCCGCCTGGGTGGTGACGTCCAGGGCGCTGGTGGACTCGTCGGCGAGGATCAGGTCGGGGCCGGCGGCGAGCGCGCCGGCGATGACGACACGCTGGAGCATGCCGCCGGACATCTCGTGCGGGTACTGGCGCAGGCGGCGGGCGGGGTCGCTCAGGCCGACGGTGCCGAGGAGTTCGACGGCTCGCTCGCGGGCGGTGCGGCGGTCGTGGTCGCCGGTGCGCAGGAGGCGTTCGACCAGGAAGTCACCGACGCGGTGGACGGGGTTGAGGGCGGAGCGCGGGTTCTGGTGGATCATCGCCACGCGCCGGGCGCGGTGTTCGCGCAGTGCGGTGTCGGGCATGGTCAGTACGTCGGTTCCGGCGACCGTGACCCGGCCGTGTGCCGAGGCGTCGTCGGGCAGGACGCGCAGCACGGCCTTGGCGGTGGTGGACTTGCCGGAACCGGACTCCCCCACGAGTCCGACGATCTCGCCCGCGGCCACGCGCAGACAGACGTCGGCGAGGAGCGGCCGGGCGGCGCCGGGCAGGTGGACGGTGAGACGGTCGATGTCGAGCAGCACGAGGTGGCTACCTCCTGGTTCCGAGCCGGTCGGCGAGGTGCACCCCGGCGACGTTGAAGGCCACGACGACGGCGGCGATGGCGGTGCCGGGCACGAGCGCGGGCAGCAGGGCGCCCTGCACGATGGCCGACTGGCCCTCCTGGACCATCAGTCCCCAGTCGGAGCTGGGCGGCTGGGTGCCGAAGCCGAGGTAGCTGAGGGTGGCCAGGCTCATCAGCGCCTCGCCGAAGAGGACCACCAGGTATCCGGCGATCGACCGGGCGAGGTTGGGCACGAGGTGGCGTACGCAGATCCGGGTGCCGCCCATGCCCTGCACCCGGTAGGCGTCGATGTAGGGCTTGGCGCGTTCGGCGAGGGCCACGCTGCGGGTGTACTTGGCGATGGTGGGTGCGAAGGCGAGGCCGAGGCCGAGCACCGAGGTGGTCATGCCGGTGCCGAAGACGGCGATGATCAGGACGACGAACAGCAGCCCGGGAAAGGCGTACATGACGTCGGTGAGGCGGGAGACGAGGGTGTCGACCCAGCCGCCGCGCCAGGCGGCGAGGGTGCCGAGGCTCACCCCGATGACGGCGGCGAGCGCGAGCAGCAGCACCGGGGCGATGAGGCTGGTGCGGGCGCCGTACAGCACACGGGAGAGCAGGTCCTGGCCGGAGGCGTCGGTGCCCAGCGGGTGCTCGCCGCCGGTGCCGACCAGGGAGGACGACAGGTCGACCGCGTCGGGTGCGTACGGCGCGAGGAGCGGGGCGAGCACGGCGGCGACCACGACCAGGGCGAGGAAGCCGGTGGCGACGTAGGCGGCGGCCGGGCGCCGGGTGCGCCGTACGGTACGGGCCGGAGCGGGGGCGTCGGCGGGTACGGCGGTCATGCGTAGCTCCTTGCCGACTTCAGGCGCGGGTCGAGCAGCGGGTGCGCGAGGTCCACGAGGGTGGTGACCACCACGTAGCAGGTGACCATGAGCAGCAGGACGGCCTGGGCCACGGGGAAGTCGTGGCTGTTGATGGCGCCGACCAGCAGGGAGCCGATGCCGCTGAGGCCGAAGACGGTCTCGATGGCGACGGTCCCGGCGAGCATGCCCGCGGTGACGAGGCCGCACATGGTGACGATCGGGCCGAGGGCGTTGCGCAGCACGTGGCGCCGGACGATCTCGCGTTCGGGCAGCCCCGAGGAGCGGGCCACGGCGACGTGGTCGGCGCCGTCGGCGTCGACCACGGCCTGCCGGGTGACCCGGCTGACGACGGCGAGCGCGCCCAGGGCCATGGCCACGGCGGGCAGGGTGAGGTGGTGCAGGGTGCCGGCCGGTCCTTCCCCGCTGCCGGTGACGGGGAACCAGCCGAGCTGCACGCCGAACAGCGCGACCAGGGCGATGCCGCCGACGAAGGAGGGCACGGACGCGGCGAGGGTGGTGACGCCGACGACGGCCGAGTCGATCCAGCGGCCCCGGTTGAGCGCGGCGAGCGCGCCCGCGCTCACCCCCAGGACGACGAACAGACAGGTGGCGTAGGCGACCAGTTCGAGGGTGGTGGGGAAGCGGGCGGCCAGCAGGTCGGCGACCTCGTCGCCGTACTGGAAGGAGCGGCCCAGGTCCAGGTGGAGGCAGTCCCACAGCCACCGGCCGTACTGGAGGACCAGCGGCTCGTCCAGGTGGTACTGCTCGCGCACGCCGGCCAGCCGTTCGGGGGTGAGCGTGTCACGGCCGCCCGCGAGGAAGACCGCGGGGTCGCCGGGGGCGGCGTAGATCGCGGCGAAGATGACGAACGACGACGCGAGGAGGGTGGCGAGGAGGCCGGCGAGCCGTCTGCCGATACGGACGATCATGGGCGTTCGGCCCTTCGGATACGGACGGTCATGATGCTCAGCCCTTCTTCGCGCCGAGCGACGCGGCCCACGGGTGGTAGAGGTACGCCATCGACGCCGGCGGGCCGGTGAGCCTGTCACCGAGGGCCAGGGCGGTGGGGGTCTGTGCCACGGGGATCCAGACGGCCGCGTCGGCGAACTCGCGCTGGATGTCGATGACCAGTGCGGCCCGCTCGGCGTCGTCGAGCGTCCGCTTGGCCTGTTCGACCTTCTTGTCGTAGGCGGCGCTGTGGAAGCCGACCCAGTTGTTGGAGTCGCCGGAGACGCCGTTGTCGTAGAAGCCGACGGGGTCGCTCTTGGAGATGTACCAGTCGGCGACCAGGACGTCGATGTCCGCGCGGGCGGAGCTGTCGCCGTAGAACTCGCCGTACTCGGCGGACGGTACGGTCTTGATCTGCGCCTTGAGGCCGATCTGCTGAAGTGCGGCGCGGACGCCGTTGGCGATGACGAGGCGTCCCTGGGTGCTGTCGGTGCCGATGACGACAGGTCCGTCGGGCTTACGCTCGGCGTTCCGGACGAGTTCCTTGGCCTTCGCGATGTCGGCGGCGGTGGGTGCGGCGGGGGCGCCGGTCAGCTTCTCCTGCGCGGCGGAGAAGGCGTCCTTCTCGTACCCCCAGGCGCCGGAGCCGACGGGGGTGGCCCACGGCTGGGCCAGACCGCCGTAGCCGGACCTGGCGATGCCGGTGCGGTCCAGGGCCAGGGAGAGGGCCTCGCGGATGTCGGGGTCGGCCAGTCCGCCGCGCTCGGTGGGGATGAGGTCGAGGGTGGCGGTGCTGGGCCCGAAGTGCAGGTCGATGCCCTTCTTGCCGTCCAGGGCGGCGGCGGTGCCGACGGAGTCGGTGTAGGCGCCGTCGGCCGCTCCGGTGCGCAGGGCGTTGACCATGGCGCTGTCCTCGGCCCAGCGGAAGACGACCTCGCGGGTCAGCGGCCTGTCACCCCAGTAGTCGTCGTAGCGCTCCAGGGTGACGGATTCGCCCGACTTCCAGGAGGCGAGCCGGTACGGGCCGCTGCATGCGTCGGCCTGGCCCGGCGTGCCGAAGTCCTCGCCCTGTTCCTGGACCCGTTCGCGCTGGTAGACGAGTCCGGCGTCGCCGGCGAGCGCCTTGGTGAACAGGGCGTCGGGCTCCTTGAACGCGACGGTGATCTCGTGGGCGCCGGTCTTCCTCATCGACGTGACGTTCTCGAACTCGTCGGCCTCGGACATGTCCGGGTCCGCGTGCCGGCGCAGGCTGAACAGTACGTCGTCGACGGTCATCGCGGTGCCGTCGTGGAAGGTGACACCGTCGCGCACGGTGAGGACCAGGGTCTTGTCGTCCGGCCGGGCGGCTTTCTCCGCGAGCCACGGCCGCACGGACATGTCCGGCTGCAACTGGTACAGGCGTTCGCACACGTTGGTCAGGACCGTGCGGCCCGCGCTGCCGCCCTGGGTGTCGAGGTCCAGCGAGTCGGGTTCGTCCTCCAGCAGCCAGTTGACGCTGTCCACCTCGCCGTCGGCCGCGGCCGTGGTCGGGGTCAGCTCCAACTGGGTCACGTCACGGGCCGTGCCCCCGGCCGGGCCGGTGTCGGCGCCGCTGCACGCGGTGACGAGAACCGTCATGCCCGCCAGCCCGAGGGCGGCGATCGAGGTCTTCAACTTCATACGGTGGCTCCTGAGCGGAAAGGGTGGTGCGGAGACTGCTCGTTTCTGCGGCGTGCGGGGGGACTTCGGCCTACTGCGGGCGTGCTACTGGGGGGCTATGGGGGGGTGTTACTGGGGGGGGTATGGGAGGGGTGCTACTGGGGGGCGTGGGGGCCGTCGTAGAGGTTCCAGGGCAGGTGCTGGTAGTCGCGGTCGCAGGGGGTGCCCGCGGTGACGTGGTACTCGCCGGAGGTCAGATCGACGCAGGAGGAGACCAGCGTCTGCCACTGCCGTACGGGGGACCTGCGCGGGTCGGGGTGGGTGCACAGCGACTCGGGGAAGCCGAGGTGGTCCGACATGGCCTGCTGGACGGTCTTGCGGGACTCGTCGGGGCCTGTGGAGTCGCGCAGTCGCCGCAGCCCCTGCTCGGCGCGGGGCACCCGGACCAGGGAGTCGGCGGCCAGCGGCCGGTAGTCGGCGGCGAGCGCGGCGGGGATGCCGGCCTGGTAGTGGTTGCCGTGCACCAGCAGGCCGTCGGTGGGATACATCCAGCGGTGACCGGCCGGGGTGGTCTCCACGTCGATGGCGAAGCCCTCCCGGCAGGTGAGCAGCGCGTTGCCGGCGATGTGGGCGCGGGTGCGGCACAGTACGCGCAGGGCGTCGCTGATGTTGGACCGGTCCAGCACGCTGCGCCGGATCACCGTCTGCGGCAGGCCGACGGTGTCGTCGAAGCGTCCGCCCAGTCCGTTGGCGTTGAGCGCGATGCCGGCCGAGTTGGCGCCCTGACGGCCGATCTGACCGGCCTCCACCTGCATGACGAGGGTCGGCTTCGGCGGCTGGACGACGCGCAGCATGACGACGGTGCCGGCCACCGCCGCCCGCCAGTCCCAGTTCTGCCCGGCCCATACGTGGCCGTCACCGCTGGCCGGCCCGTGGGCGGCGAAGGAGGTGCACCCCTCGGCTGCCTCCTCCTCTTCCGGGAGCCGGCTGAAGGTGGAGTCGTAGATGACCTCGCCGCGTGCGTTGAGCGCCAGTACGTCGAGCAGGCCCACGCCCGCCCCGTCGGCTATCCCCCGCATCTCCTCCACGAGGTCGGGATCGTGGTCGCGTACCGGCTCCAGCCAGAGCTGCGCGCGGGCCGTGACCTGGTCCCAGGTCAGGCCGGACGCCTCGCCGAAGGCTTCGGTGTAGTAGCCGATGGCGTCGCCGATGCGGGAGCGCACCGCTTCGCCGTACTGCCGCCCGCGTTCCACCGGTGTCCCGGAGATCTCTATGACCGGCAGGACGTGCTGCATGACGGGGCTCCTCGGGGGGTTTACGGTGCTGTAACATCCGTTCCAAGAGTGAACATCATTGGAACAAGTTGCTCAGATCGTAATCACCAAACCGAGGAAGTCAAGAGACGTAATGGATGTTCCAGAGGGTGGCAGTGTGGGTCCGGGCGGACTGGTGCGCCTGCGGACCGCGATCCGAGATCTGTGGGAGGCGCTCTCCGCGTCCGAGCGCACCGTCGCCCAGTACCTCGCGAGTGCGCCCGCGGAGCAGGTCATGTTCGCCAGCGCCCAGCAGCTGGGCACCGCCAGCGGCACCAGCAACGCCACCGTCGTCCGCACCCTCCAGCACCTGGGCTACGCCGGCCTGCCGGCCCTCAAACGGGAACTGGCCGCGGACTTCACCGCCTCACAGGCGCCCGACGTCCGGCTCAGACAGCGCATCTCACATGTGGGCCAGGACCTGGAGAGCATCTGGGCGGACGTGTTCGACGAGGCGCAGGAACGCATCGAGCAGGCCAGGCGCCTGACCGCGACGAAGTCCTTCGAGCGGGCCGTGGAGGCACTGGCCTCGGCCCGTGAGGTCCTCTGTTACGGCGTCGCCGCCTGCGAGTTCGGCGCCCGCCACCTCGCCCTGTCCCTGGGCCGGCTGGGCCGCCGCTCCCGGTTCAGCGGAGCCACCGGGTTCGCCTTCGCCGACCATCTGCTGCCCCTCGCACAGGGGGACGCGGTGGTCGTCTTCCAGCCGGCCCGGCCCCTGCACGAACTCACCGTCCTGGTGGAACGGGCCCGCGCGGTGGGGGCCGCGATCGTCCTGATCACCGACGAACTCGGCGAGACCTTCGGCGACCGTGTCGACGCCGTACTCACCGCGCCGCACACCCCCACCGGCAACACCAACGAATCCCTGACCGGCCTCTTGGCCGCCGACGCCCTGCTGCTGGCCCTGACCACCCTGGACGAGACACGCGCCGTCGAACAGTCCCACCAACTGACGACGCTGCGGGAGCGGCTGGTACCGCCTCACCGGTGACGGCGGCCACGCGCCGGGCTCGACGCGAGGGCCTGCGCGTGGTGCGGGCGCGACGGGCGTCCGCGCGACCACGCGACCACGCGACCACGCCTATGCCAGCGGGAAGGAGGCCCGTCCGCGCCACCGTGCCCCGTCGTGGACCAGCAGGTCGACCGACGAGACCCGGGCGACGACGGGGAGACCGGTGAGGAGGCCGGCCTCGGCCTCCTCCAGTACTGCCTCGTCCTGGCCCCGGGCGACGGTCAGATGCGGGACGATATCGTCGAACTGCCCGCCGAACGGCGGGTGTTCCGGCCACCGCTCCACGATCGCCTCGGTGAGACGCCTGAAGCCGGTGTCCGGTTCGGGGGCGAGATACAGCACTCCAGGGAACCGGCCGCAGTGGTCGAACCGGGCCTCGAAGGACCGGTGTCGGCCGACCACCTCGTGGACCGCAGCGCAGACACCCTCGTCAACACGGCTCGCGGCGATGAACGGGAAGAGCACGGTGACATGCGCCGGAATACCGGCAGCGGCCGAGGGATCAAGCCGGTCACGCCACGCTCGCACCAAAGGCTCCGCCTCCGGAACCCTCACTGTCAACGCCGACTGCCCCGCCTGGAATCCCCGCGCGTCGTCATCCGTCATCGCATCTGTCTATCAGCGGGCCCGATCGGCGGCGGCCCGCTGACCACCGCACCGGCGCCGGCCCCGCACGGCCGTTCACGAACGGTTTCCATGTCTCGCCCTGGGCCGGTTCGCGGTCGAGGAGCATGACCCAGCCCGGCTTGATCATGTAGTAGCCATGGAGCGTCCCGCCCGGCACCCTGTCGCCGGTCTCGTCCCTGGCATGCATGGCGACCCGTGCCGGCGCAAGGTGGCGGCCGCCTCAGTGTCACCTGCCGCTGTAGACGGGGAACGCGCTGTGCTCGCCGTAGTCCACGTCGCGCAGGCCCCGCAGGGCGTCCATGTCCTCGCCGGAGATCTCGAAGTCGACCGCGGCGTTGGCACGCATGTGGTCGGGATTGGCCGTCTTGGGCAACGACACCGTGCCCAGTTGCAGGGTGTAGCGGATGCAGAGCTGCGGGACGGACACACCGTACCTTTCCGCCATCGCCCGGACCTCGGCGTTCTCCAGGATCGCTCCGTGCGCGATCGGCGAGTACGCCTCGACGAGGATCTGCCTGCCCGAGCAGTACTCCAAGAGCTCGGCGGGGGTGTTGCCGGCGTGGACGAGCAACTGGTTCACGTGCGGCACGACCGTCGCGCCCTGAAGGAGGTTGTCCAGGTCCTGCCGCTGGAAGTTGGACACCCCGATGGAGCGGATCTTGCCGGCTCGATGGGCCTCTTCGAGCGCACGCCATGCCGCGCGGTTGCCCTCGGCGTAGTCGCCGCCGCGGAAGTCGTCCCACGGCTGCGGGCTGTGGATGAGCATCAGGTCGATGTAGGTGAGGCCGAGCTCGTGAAGGGACTCGTCGATCGAGGCGACCGCCTGGTCGTAGTCCTTGATCTCGGCGGCGAGCTTCGTCGACAGGAACAGCCGCTCGCGAGGTACCGCGGCGGTGCGCACACCCTCACCGACTCCACGCTCGTTGCCGTACGCCTGGGCGGTGTCGATGTTCCGGTAGCCGAGTTCCACGGCCGCGCGGACCGCCTCGGCCGCCTTGTCGTCGTCGATGAACCAGGTGCCGAGCCCGAGCTTGGGGATCTCGACGCCGTTGGCCAGCGTGTAGGTCTCGTCCAGGACGGTCATGCGTTCGCTCCGTTCTTCGGCAGCGCGCCGTACACCTCGTCGGTGACGGGCTCAAGCCATTCATTGCTGACGCCTTCGCCCGGCGTGATGAAGGCGACGTGGGAGAACCACGAGTCGGCCTTCGCACCGTGCCAGTGCTTCGTACCCGCGGGAACGCGGATCACCGTTCCCGGCCGCATGCTGACGGGGTCCTCACCCTCGGCCTGGTACCAGCCACTGCCTGCCGTACACAGCAGGATCTGGTCACCGCCTCCGTTCGTGCCATGGTGGATGTGCCAGTTGTTGCGGCAGCTCGGCTCGAAGGAGACATTGCTGACGGCGACGCTTCCCGAGGCGAGCGGGGCCAGGTAGCTCTGGCCTATGAAGTACTGCGCGTAGGCGTCGTTCTTCTCACCGAGCGGGAAGATCTGGTCGAAACCGTTGCCGGCCATTTTCATTCCTTCGCTTTGGGTCATCACGCCCCGGTGACCGCGCGCCGACCGGTTCGCTGCTCGTGTCCGGGATCAGGCAGAGCGCTCGGCCGCGGTCTTCTTCAGCAAGGTGATCGCGGTCATGGCATTGGGCCATCCGGCGTAGAACGCCAGGTGCGTGATCGCCTCGGACAGCTCCTCCACGGTGAGCCCGTTGTCCAGGGCCACACCCAGGTGGTACGGCAGCTGCTCACCGCGGTAGAGGGCGGCCAGCACACTGACCGTGACCAGGCTGCGATCCCGCGGGGAGAGTCCTGGGCGCTCCCACACGTCCTGGAACAGCACCTCGTCGGTAATCTCGACGAGCTTCGGCGCGATGCCGGCCAGTTCCTGAGGCGCGGACTGCTTCGCCATGAGGTGACTCCTTGTAACGATTATACCTGTTTTACCGGTTGTGACGGTTCGAACACGGAGATGCGGCGTTGTCCACTGTCGGTCACCCGGGGCCGGGGCCGCATCCGCTGTCACCATCAAGGAAACCGCGACTCACAGGCGCGCGGAAGGCACTGCCGTTACGTGTACTGACAGAACCTCCCAGCCATGACCGACACCCCGGCCTTCATCCGCGACGGCCGGGGCTCGACATCCCCGCCGGCGGCCCGCACTCCGCCGACCGGTGAACCCGGCCGTGGCCCCGGCTCAGCTCGCGGTGCAGGAGATCTTGGCGGCGTCGGCTGCCATCCGGGCGTTGCTGGTCGCCTCCTTGCCCCGGTCGTGCAGCTTCAGGGTCAGCAGTCCGTCGGTGATCCGTACGCTCGGTCCGGCCACCCACATGCCCAGGCGGGACGGCTGGTCGACGGTGAACCGGGCGAGCTGGTTGGAGCCGCCGTTCGTCGCGTTGTGCAGGGTGTAGTACGCGGGCGTGCCGCCGACGTGGGTCCGCTTGGAGTCGTTGGGGATGTGCACGCTCACCGTGCAGGTGCCCTCGACGACCTTCCCGGTGCGGAAGATCCAGTACGCGCTGTTGCCCGCGTCGGAGCTGTCGCCGGAGATCGGCAGGGAGCGGAAGACGCCGGTGCAGCCGGTACTGTAGCCGCCGGGATGGCTGGTCCAGCCGTCGCCGGGTTCCGAGGACGACCCGGACTCCTTGTAGGTGACGTCACCCGAACAGTGCGGGCCGCCGAGCGCGGAGTAGGTGGCGGGGGCGGCGGCCTTCTGGGTGGCCCGCGCGGTGGCCGTGGCGGCGGCTCCGGTTCCGCTGCCGGACTCCGAGCCGGAATCCGACTCGGAGTCCGAGTCCGAGTCCGAGCCGGAGCCGTTCTCGCTCGTCGCCCGGCCGTCCCGTCCGGTGCCGGAGTCCGGTCCGGATCCTCCCGTGGCTCCGTCGCCGTCCTCGGTGTCGTCGATGCCCTCCACCCCCTCGACGCCCTTCGAGTCGGTCGTGACGCCGGACCCGTCCTTGCCGTCCTTGCCGTCCTCGGCCCCGGGGCGGCCGGATTTGCCGCCCGCGGTCGCCGCCGCGCTCGGTACGAAGCCGCCGTCCTCGGCCGTCCGGTCCGCGTACCCGGCGGCACCGGGACGGCGTACGGGCGAGTCGCCGTCGTCCAGCAGCGCGGCGATCGCGAACGGGGAGCCGATCAGCAGGACGCCGGCCATCAGGGCCGCGGCGGCCATCGGCCGGGACACCCGGACGGGGCCGACCGTGTCGTCGTCCTCACCGGTGCCGTCCGGACCGCCCGGGGCGCGGCCCGAGGCGGTGGAGTGGCCGACGGCGAGGAGGCCGCGCAGGCGCCGGGCCCGGCCTCTGCGCGCGGTGGCGGGCACACCGGCGGTCGCGCCCTCGGCAGTGGCCGAGTCGGGGGGCGAGGGGGCGGTGGTGGCGGTGGCGGCGGGCCCTTCGGCGGTGCCGGTGCCGAGGGTCCGAGACTCGGTGTCGGTGTCGGTGGATGCTGTCGCCTGGCCGGAGGGGGCCGTCGGTGCTTCGGTGGGGGCCGGAGTCGGCGGCGGCGCGCCGTCGGTGGGGGCGGGCTCGGTCGCGGCTTCCTCCGCGTGGGCGACGGCGACGGCGACGGCCACGGCCGCCTCCTGCTCGTCGGCACCGGAACCAGATTCGGAACCGGCACCGGGGGTCGGTGTTCCGCTTTCGATCTCGACTCCGGGGGTCACTCCCCCTATGGCCCTGCCGGCGGAGAAGCGGTCGTCGTCCGAGGCGGTCGGGGAGGTTCCCGGGCGTCCGGTCGCCGGGGCGGAGTCGCCACCGGGGGCGCCGCCGATGAGGCCGCCGGCCGGTCTGCTCCCGGTGCCTTCCGGCGCCGGCCGCCCGGCAGCGGGCTCGGGCCGGGCCGTCGGTGTCTTCGGTACGGCGCCGGGACCGCCGGTGGTGCCGACGTCGCCCGGTGCCGTGCCCGACGTGCTCCGGCGTCGTGCCGCCGGGTCGGCTCCGGTGTCGCCGTTCGGGTCCTGGATCGCCATCTCTCTTCCGTTCTTCGGCTTCGGGGGTGGGGTGGTTGGGCTGTCGCGAGCGGCAGGGTCAAGGAGTCAGGCGTCCTGACAGTTCCTCGTAGAAGGTGTCGGCGGTCGGTGCGGCGCCTCCGGCACCGACGGTGGCCGGCGGCGGGGGCTGACCGGTCGCCCTGAGCTGCCGCCACCGCACCACGTGGGCGCGGGCGTTGTCCGGCCCGCTGTCGCGGATCACCCGCAGGGCCTCCTCCAGGGTCCTGTTGTCCAGCCACTGGGCGGTCAGCGCGTAGGAGCCGAACTCCTCCAGGTCCCGCCAGGTGATCGTGGAGCCGGGAGCCGCGGCCCCGAACCAGAGGAGGTCCCCGGGCCGGTATCCGAGATCCCGCAGGCGTTCGACCACTCCCCGGGCGTACGAGGCGCCCCGGTCGGTCATCGGGCCCTCGGGGATGCCGAGGCCCGGTGGGATGTCGCCCGGGGCGAGACGGAGATGGTCGTGGAACTCCCAGATCCGGCGCAGCTCGGCGTTGCGTGTCTCGGTGCCGGTGCCGGTGCCGGTGGTGCTGGTGCTGGTGCTCGGGGTGAGGAGGTGGGCGACGGCGCCGGGATCCTCGAACCGGCGCCTCAGCACGGCCGGAAGGTCGGGGGCGGAGCCGGGGTGTGCGCGGCGGTGCGTCTCGGTGGCGCCGAAGACGAAGTGCAGGATGCCGTCGGAGTCCAGGCCGTACCGGTAGGCCGTGTCCATGATCGCGGCCTGCTGGCCGAGCACTCCGTACCGGTGCAGACTCCACCTCAGGGCCAGGCCGCCGGCTGCCGCTCGGGAGTCGACTCGCAGGTTGTTCTGGGTGAGCCATCCGAAGAACGCGGCGGTCTCTCCCGGGGCCGCGTTGAGGGAGCGCAGCAGGTTCACCGCGTCGAAGGAGCCGCGCAGGGCGTCGGCCAGGGCACGCGGAGACAGGGGGCGCTGCCACACGGCCGGGTCCAGCTCGGTGAACCCCTCCAGGGACGCCAGATCACCCGCGCCCAGATGCTCGCGGACCAGGTCGAGATAGAAGGGGTCGACACGCAGTCGTTCGGCCAGCGAACGGTGTGCCATCGGCAGGTCGTCCCTTCGCACGCGGTCGCGGATCAGGTCGCCCGCCTCCGCGGCCCCGGCGCCGAGGAAGTGCCCGATCGAGGTGCCCCGCCCGGCCAGGTGCCGGACGACGCTCCACCAGTCCCGTCGGGCCACTCCCAGCTCTCCCATGCGTGCCAGAAGGGCGAAGGGCCGGTCGGCGGCGCCCATCACCTGTGCGTCGTTCCTCAGCCAGGCCAGTGCGTGGATGCGGGAGGGTACGGCCGCGGCATTGGCTCCGTAGAGGTCGACAGCGGTGTCGGCCAATTGTTCGATGTCACCCCAGGTGGTGGTGGGAGCGAGCCGGCTGAGGTCGCCCAGTGTGAACCCGGTGTCGCGGAGCCGGCTCAGGAACTGCGCGGCGGTGACGCCGAGGTCGGTCTCCGCGTCCGGGGCGGTGAGACCGAGCAGGGTGCGGGTGCCGGCGAGGACCGGATCGAGATGGATGCGGTCGAGCAACTCCCAGGCTCTGGCCAGGCGCTCCGGTACGAGGGAGCCACCGACGATGCTGCTGACGAGGGGCGGGGGGGCGGTGTAACGCTGGGAGACCACTTCGCGCAGGCCGGGCTGTGGGGTGTTCTGGCTGCGGGGTCGCTGCATGTAGCTGGAGAGCAGGCGCAGCGACTGGTCGTCGCTCAGCGGCATCCCTAGCAGGTGTTGCGCGAGCCAGTTCGGGTCCGCCGCGTTCTGCGGGGTCGTCACCTGCTCCAGCAGCCAACTGCGGACCAGGTGTGGCACATGCGTCGCGGTGAGCCCGACGAGCCGGCGGTCGCTTGTCCAGTTGATGAAATGCCGTGCTGCGGACGGTGGTTGGCCCAGGGAGTGCAACAGGGCGGTGGCTGTGTGGGAAAAGGGCAGTAGACCGGTGATCTGGGCCGCTGAGCCTTTCTGCCAGAGGTCCAGGCCCCGGTACATCCCCACCAGGGTGTGCAGTGGTTCCGCTTCGCCGGCGCCGCCGAAGCGGATGCGGACCTCTTCGAGGAAGCGGGGGTGGACGCCCAGCAGCCCGGCGGCGTCGTGCAGTGAGGGTGGCAGGTCGGAGGAGTCGAGGGGGCCCGGTGACCAGCCCGCCAGGAGAGCGGCCGTCTTGGCCGGGCCCTCAAAGAGAAGTTGCGCCATCCTGCTGCCGCTGCGACGGAGGTGATTGGAGAGGCTCCACCAGTGCTCCACCGGGACCTTCAGCTCCGTGGTGCGCTGGACGAGCCCGGCGGTGTCCTCCACCAGGTCGTGGTCATCGGAGTTCACGCCCAGCCGCCTCGTCAGCCTGGTGAGATCCCCGAGCGCGTCGGCGACGGGCCTCATTCCGGCCAGCGCGGTGAGTGCGCTGACCGCCTGCTCGGGCGGCAGGCTGAGCCGTGCGGCCAGCTCCGAGAGCCTGGACGGATGTACTCCCGCCGCATGGGCCGAGCGTGCCAGAGCCTCGCTCCAGCCGTCGGGCCGGGCCGCCGCCGGGAGGGTGAAGCCGGCGAGCAACTGCGCCAGGCCGGGTTCCTCAAGGATGCCGTGGCCCTGTTCCGGCAGGACACCCGCCTCTCCCCGGCCGGGGTAGCTCTCCGCCAGACCGTCCAGTCGCGTCCGGACTTCCGCCAGGGCGTCGGCGTCGAAGGACCAGGGCATCAGGTGGACCGCCAGGGCACCGAGCCCCCCGGCGTCGATGACGGTGCTCCACTCCCCTGCGGCGCCGAAGGCGAGCCCCTCGGCCGGCCGGAGCCCGACCCGGTACCGCACACGGACCGCTCCGGGAGCGGAAGCAGAGACGGGAGCGGAAGGAGAGACGGGGGCGGAAGCAGAGACGGGAGCGGGCTGCGGTGCGGGCGGGTTCTGTTCCAGCCAGGAGTTGAGCCACGTCTCCATGGACGGCATGGCCGCCCGGCGGCCGCCGGACAGCGCCAGGTCCGGCGGGACGTCGAAGGTCCGGGTGACGGTGAAGGTCTCCGTGCCGTCCGGGTCGACGTGCCGGCTCACCGTGTACTCGGCGCGCCCGCCGCCCCCCGCGTCCAGTTCGACGGTGAGGGAGTGCCCGGTCTGCTGCCACGAGGGCCTCGTCCACCGGTGGGAGCCGTCGACGACCAGACCGTGCATCCTGATCCCCAGGGCGCTCCCGGTCCACAGATAGGTGCCGGGGCCGTCCAGCGACAGGACCGCACCCGTCGCCCTGGCCTCCCGGTGCGCGGACTGGACCGCCCCGTACAGGTACGGATGCATGACGTCCGGGAACAACGTGTGCGGTGACCGTACCGTCCTGCCGTCGGACAGCGGCAACGGCACCGCGTCGACGGGGGCCACGGAGTGCTCACGTACGACGTGCTCCCCCGCGGCGTCGGCGGCCGGGTCGTGGCGCCGGACGAGGTAGGTGACGTCCGAGAACTCCAGCGGATGACGGTTGAGGTGGGTGCCCAGGAAGGTTCTCTGGAGGGGCGTGGGAGGCGCGTAGACGGTGTGGTGGATTCCTTGCGGATGCTGTCCGCCCTCCGTCACGTTCCTGCTGTAGGGGTGTCTGATGTGACCGCCGACGCGTGCGGACGCGTCACCGTGCAGCAGGAAATCGCGCGCGCCCGGCATCAGCAGCGGGTCGGGTCCCTCGGGGCGGCGCACCAGCGCGGGGTCGAGCAGGGTGGGCGGAAGCAGGTCGGCCTGGCGGGTGGACGGGGCGAAGTCGGTGATCCGGCCGTCGGCCGTGGCGTGTCCGTGGACGCGCACGCCCTGGTACACACCCTCGAACCGGCCCTCGGCGTCGATCCGGCCCAGGCGCCGCTCCTCCAGGAACACCTGCTGCGCGGCGTACCACTGTTCCTCGACGGTCCAGTGGTCGGGGAACATCGTGAACGTCGTCGTCCCGGACGGGAAGCGGGCCGTGTAGGTGCCGTTGGGGTGGCGGGGTGCGTCCCGCACCGGTACGGCACGGGCGCGCAGGTCGCGCAGGTGTTGGCGGGTCTCCAGCGGGGTCACGTCGTCGGTCGTCGCGGCGGTGCGGGGGCGCCCGTCCGAGTGCAGCAGGAGCAGGTCGCGCGGCATCAGGCGGGCGTTGTGCGCCAGTCGCGGCTCGGGTGCGGCGAAGTCCATGCCCGCGTTGAAGCCCTCGGCGTCGGTGAACACCGTGCCCGTCATCAGGCCGACGTCCTGGTACCGGGGGCGCTTGCCCACCGACAGTTCACGGTACTGGTCCTGGAAGCCGAGGAGATGCCCGATCTCATGGGCCAGCGTCTGCGCGTCCGCCAACGAGTCGCCGCTCAGGGACCAGCGACTGGAGTGGGCCCGCTCGCTCTCGGCGAGCCAGATCGTGTGGTGGGCCTCGGCCGCCGTCGTGGTGAACTCCACCCGCACCGAGAGCCGGTCGCCGTCGGGCAGGCGGTGTCCCGCGTCGCCGAGATAGCGCGCGACGCCTTCGGCGGCCAGGGTCTTCGCCATGTCGACCATGTGCTCCGAGCCCGCCTCGGGGATGAGGAAGATCCTGACCGTCAGCTCCGTGGTGGTGGAACCGTCCAGGTGGGTGCGGCGGTCGACGTCGTAGCGCCGCTGCCCGATCGGGCCCGCGTAGCCGGCCAGGCGCTGCGTGGTCCGGGAGGGGGCGGCGACGCGGTACTGCTCCGCGGGGCCCGGGACGGGTGCGTTCTCCCACCAGAGCCGCGCCTGGGCCGGGGCGTCCGCCGCGCTCTCCCGCCAGCCGGTGATGCCGCCCGGGAGGCTCCTGAGGTACGCGGCGAAGCGTCCCAGCTCCCACACGCCCAGTTCCTCGGCGTCGTCCACCAGGTCGAACCGGGCCAGGGCGAGGTCGGCGGCGCGCAGTCCCTCGCCCGCCAGGTCGAGGCGGACCCGGTCGGCGACCTCGTTCAGCAGTTCCGCGTGTGTCCGGGGGCGCGGGACGACACGCGGTGGCGCGGAGCCCTCGGAAACGCCCTGGGCACCGTCGGCCGGCCCCTCGACGTGCAGCGTGAACGGGACGGCGGAGGCGTCCCCGAGAACGGAGTTCAGGTAGTGGCGGTACGGCGCCAGCTGGTCGGCCGGTTCGCCGTCTTCCGTGGGGGAGAGGCCGAGGTGCTGGGCCACCTGTTCGAGGTCGGCCGGGCTCAGCTCTATGACGGGCGGGCCGGACCCGGGCTCCTGGTCCGCCGGATTCGCCTGGGCCGGATCGGCGACGGAATTCACGTGCGGACCGCCGGCGGCGGGCGGGGGCGCCGGGACGCTGGTGAGGGGCGGCGGCGCGGGCTGTACGGGTCCCTCGGTGAAGGCGGCCGGCGGATCGAGGACGGCACGGTACTTACGGTCGGCGTCGAGCAGCAGCCGCGGTCCGCCGTCGCCCGCCAGGTACTCGCCCGTCGAGCCGTCGGGCCGGAAGGTGTGCACGCGGCCGTGGGCGAGGACGGTCACCGGACGGTCGAGGACCACGGCGAGCAGCGCGGGGTGGGTGTCCATGACACCGGAGGGCTGCGGAGCGGACCCCGTGGTGCCGCGACGGGCGAGTTCGGCGGCGGCGAGCCGGGCGCGCACCACGGCCGGCAGAGCGGCCCGGCGCTCCCCGGGGCGGGCACCCGCCGACGGTGGGACGGCCCCGCGCGCCTCCCATTCCCGCCACGCCTGCGGGAACTCCCGCAGCAGCGGGAGCAGTCCGGCGCCGGCCGCCTCGTCCTGGGTGAAGAAGTCGGTGAAGTCTCCCCCGTCGTCCGGGTGGGCCAGGGAGACGAGGCGCGCTTGGCGGAGCCGGGCGAGCAGGTCCGTACGGTCCTGGTCGGTGCCGTGCCGCCAGATCCGCGTCAGCTCGTCGACCGGCGCGGAGTCCGCGTCGTGCGCGAGGGCGACGGCCCGCGCCTCGAACGCCGCGTCGCCCCGCGCGAGCAGACGCGCCAGTTCGGCCGCGGCTTCCGGTCCGTACTGCTCCACCAGACCGAGGACGTCCGCGTCGCCGTATACGTCGGCGAGCAGCCGGTGCAGCGTGTCCGCGGTGTGCGGGGTGCCGGGCGGCAGGGCGGCGGCGACCGCGTGCAGGAAGCCGTCCAGGTCGGTACGGGGCGGGGTGAGCGGCAGCGGGTCGCTGCCGCCGCTCAGGCGGACGGTGTCCGCCGCGCCGTCCCGGCCGGCGATCACCTCGTATGCGGGGCCGGTGTCCGGTGTCGCGCCGGGGCCGTCCGCGGAGCCGTCCGCGAGGCCGTTCGCGGGGCCGGGGTCGGAGCCGGGGGTGGCGTCGGAGCCGCTCGGGTGGTCGTGCCGGACGGCCGGGTCGAACCGGGCGACGACGGGGGCGGGGGCGGGGTCCTGGTGGCCCGTGGGGACCGGGGCCGTTTCGGTTCCGGGGTCGGTCTGGGCCAGTTGGACGAGTCGGGTGTACTCGACGGCGGCCTCGCCGAACTTGCCGCCGAGCCGCGTGAGTTCGGACTGGTCCGTCCGTCGGTCGTGCCAGGCGTCCAGGGCCCGCTCGTGATCGCTCACCGCCGTCCGCGCCGGATCGTCGTCCGGCCGGGCCTCCAGCCACTCCCGCCACCGCTCCCGCCACCGCGTACGGGCCGTCTCATAACGGTTCCGCGCGGCGGTGTACCGGTTCGCCGCCGCGTCCGCCTCATGGAGCCGGGCTCCCTCCCGCAAGGCGGCCACCTGCTGTTCGATGGTGGCGCGGCCGGTCCTCCAGTGGGTCTGCTCCCGCCGGGATGCGGCGGTGTCGTCGTCGCCCAGTTCCGCCAGCCGCCGGTCGATCAGCTCGTACTGCGTGTCCGCCCAGGCGTTCAGGCGCAGGAACAGCTCCCGATCCGCGTTCTGGCGGTCCAGGGCGGACCAGGCGGCGTCGAGGTCGGTCCGGTCGCGGTCGAGGGCGGCCGTGGCCTCGCGAGCCGCCACCGCCGTCTCGTTCGACGTCTCGTTCGCCGTCCCGTTCGCCGTCCCGTTCGACGTCTCGTTCGACGTCTCGTTCAGCTGCTGCTCAAGCGCCGCCCTGGTCTCGTCGAGCCGCCCGTCGACCGTGGCGGAGTCCGTGTCCAGGCGTCGGCGGGCCTTCTGCCAGGCGAGGTGGTTGTCCTTCAGGGCCTTGAGGCCCTCGTCGACCTCGCCCCACCGGGTGACCGTCTCGGCCGGCAGCCGTGCCTCGTCGAGCAGCCCCAGCTCCCGCGCCAGGTCCTCCCGTATCCACATCTGCACCACCGCCTCGGTGGAGGCGACATGCTGCCGGGACGGGCCGAGGAACCGCTCGGTCAGCGGGCGGGCGGCCCGGACGGTGGCGAGGAACGTGGTGGGTACGGCCACCAGGTAGGTGCGGCCCGCTTCGAGGATGCGGTTGGTGCGGGTCTCGTTCGCCTCCGCGGTGACCGTGGTGGTGCCCGTGGCGTTCGACCGGGCCGCCTGGAGCGCCGCGAAACCTTCCGGGACACCGCCCGCGGCCTGCACCGCTCCGCCGACGCCGACGGAGGTGCCGGAGGACTCGGAGGCCGTCGTGCCGGAACCCGTGACGTTCTCCAGGGTGACTCCGCCGGAGACCCTGAGAACCTTCGCGTCGCCGATCCGGGGCACGGCGTGCAGCACGACGTCGCCGGCCAGCGGCGCGAAGGCGGCGTTCTCCCGGACACCGATGATGCGGTGGCCCGCGTCGCTCAGCAGGGCGCCGTCGGCCAGGGCGCCCTCCAGGGCCACGGCGTTGGCCCCGTTGCGGATCATCAGGTTGGCCTGGCGGCCGGGCCGGGTCAGCACGCTGCCGCCGGCCACGTCGGTACGGCCGGTGCCGCCGGCCACGTCAGTACGGCCGGTGCCGCCGGCCACATCGGTACGGTCGCTGCCGCCGGCCATGTCGGTACGGTCGCTGCCGCCGGCCTTCCCGCGCGCCGCCCGGTCCAGCAGCGTCCGCAGCAGGTCCTGCACCTTCTCCGCGCCGTGGATCCGCTCGATGTGCAGTTCGTTGCCGGCCCGGAACCGGTCGCGCACCGCGTCCGCCAGGGGGAAGTCGGTCCGGCGGAGTGTGTCCAACGGCGACGCACCGCCGGGGTGCCGGGTGTGCTCCTTGACGCGGGTGTCGACGGTGGGCAGCTCCGGGCCCCGCGGGACGGCGTCGAGGAAGCCGAGCGGGACCTGCGCGGGGTGGGTCCCGCCGTCCAGGACGACGGGGCCGGGATTGCCGTCCCCGTCGGTGAGCAGGTGCCCGCCGGTGCTGTCCCGGAGGCTGACCACGACGTCCCAGCCGGCCTCCACCCCGGCGAAGGGCGTGGCCTGCGCGGTGACGTGGGAGACGACCGAACCCGCCGCGACGCCGGTGGCCGTCGTCCGGCCGTGGGTGTCGTTGACGGTCTCGCTCGCGCCGCTGGGGGTGCCGCCGCGTTCGTTCGCGGTCGCGGCCAGTCGCTGCTCCGCGCCGCGTGCGGACGTCGCGGTCCGGGCGGACGTCACCAGGTGGCCGACCCGGCTCTCGCCGAACGCGTCGATGCCCAGCACCTTCGGGTCCCTCGGCACGTAGTCGACGCGCAGCTCCGCGTACGTGTTCCAGAAGGCGAGGCGGCGGGTGAGCGACACGGCGGGGCGCCGGCCCTGGGTGACGACCGGGACGCCCGCCTGCATGTGCGCCTTGCCCACCGACTCGGAGAGCGCGCGCAGCACGGTCTCCTTCAGCGACTCCGGCGCCGACAGCCGGGCGAGCTGGCCGCCCAGTTCGTCGAGGTCGGTCTGCCGGGGCCTGACCCCCTCCTCGGGCAGCAGCCCGATCGGGTCGCCGAGGTAGGAGCGCGGCAGGGTGAGGGCGGCCAGCACGGACGCCGGTACCTCAGGGCGGGCCGGGGCGTCCGTGCCCAGCAGGCCCAGTTCCCGGGCGACCTGCTCCGGTACGAGGCCGACGTAGCCGTCCCGCACGGTGAGCACCTTGCCCGCCGGGCCGGGGGAGCGGCCGAGGAGCGAGCCGAGTCCCCGGTCGGTGCCGGACGCCTCGACGCGGAAGTCGACGTCCCCGACGACCAGCACCCACTGTTCCGAGTCGTAGACGTTGTTGACGTCCCGGACGGTGGAGAGGGCGGCGGCCTCGGCGGGTCCGCCGCCGTATCCGAGCGACCACGGGCCGGCCGTCAGCAGCGAGGTGAAGGTGTCCCGCGTGCCCTGGTGGAGGAGGGAGAGGCCGGCGGTGACGCCGTAGGAGGAGGTGGTCGTGGTCTCCAGCGCGACCCCGAGGCCGACCGTGACCTCGGGTTCGACGGCCATGGGTCCGGACAGGGCGCGGAGGTTGTGCCGGACGCCCTTCACCTGGAGCCCGCCCAGCCAGCCGCGGAACGTGCCGGGTGCGTGGAAGGCGGGCAGGGACAGGCCCGACGCGCCGAAGAGGTCCGCGTGGCGGCCGGTCAGGGACGGTGAGCGCAGCGCCTTCTCGATACGGAAGGAGTGCGGGGTCGCGGGCAGGGTGAAGCGCCAGTCCTGGTGCGCGTGCCCGGCGGCCAGGTTCAGGGCGGTCCGGATGAGTTCGCGGTGGGTGGAGACCTGGAGGGGTACCGATCTGAGCCCCGCCAACTGGTCGCGCGGCGGACCGGCGGCTCCGTCCGTTCCGGCTGCTCCGTCCGTTCCGGCGGCTCCATTCGTTCCGTCGGCTTCGTCCGTTCCGGCGGCTCCGTCGGTGAGGTCGCGGACCACCGGGTCGGCCGCGGGGCCGGGCGGCGGGAAGGCGCCGGGCCGGGTGAAGTCCCGGTCGGGTACCGCCACGTCGATGTCGAAGGGGATGCGCCGGGTGCCGTCCTCGCCCGTCGTGGCCCGGAGGCGGTGCCGGTCGCCCGGACCGGGTATCCACTCCACCAGGAAGCCCGGGTGCCGGCTGCGTTCCATCGACACCACGAACTCGCCGGTCATCCGGTACAGATGGGAGCCGGTCGGCTTCAGCTGCGTCAGCGTGTCGCTGTTGGCGGTGTAGAGCGCCTGGTCCCGCCGCGCGGTGTCGTAGGAACCGGTGATCCCCAGGTCGGCGCTGAGGGTCTGGCTCCCGAGGGCACCGGCGCCGCGCGCGGTGACACCCAGCGCGGCCCGGAAGCCGGTGGTCTGCGCGGAGCCGCCGCGCGCGGCGCCGCCGAGGGTGAACCGCTGGGTCAGGCCGTGGTCGGTGCCGACGTAGGAGACGTGCTCGTCGAACTCCGGCCGGACGGTCACCATGACCGAGTCCCGGCTCCAGGCGCCGGTGCCCAGCAGCAGGATCGGCACGCCCTCCGGCTGGAACTGGTGCAGCGCCGCGCGGGTCCGGTCGCCGCTGAACGCGGCGACCACCTGGAGCGTGTTGTGGACGGCGCGCGCGTACGCGGGACGGAGCAGGGACCGCCAGATGCCGCCCTTCCAGCGGTGCGCGTCCTCCCGGCTCACCACCAGCGACGTGTGCTCCTCGGCGATCCACGCCAGGGTGCGGTCCACGAGGGGGTCGGTGGCGGCGGGGGCCCGGGTGTCCGTGGACTCCGGGTGATTCGCGGCGGCGGCGGTGGGGTCCACGGGATCCACCCGCATCGAGCGGACGGTGGTCAGATAGAGCCGCTTCTGTTCGCCCGGCCCCTGGAGGAAGGGCGGGACGGGCGGCTCCGCGTCGCCCCGCCGGAGCCCCTGGCGGTCGTCCCAGCCCGCCATCGCCCACAGTTCGTGCAGCGGGCTCTGGATGACCATGGAGGTGGTGAAGACCTGTGTGTCACCGCTCGCGAGCCGGACCGGGAGGTCGACGTCGAGCACGGCCAGCGCGGTGGGCACGTCCCGGTACCGGATGCCCGACGTCTGCTGGCCGGAGCCGCCGCCGAGCACCTGGTGGGTGTGTGATCCGCTGACGGTGAGGACACCGCCCGCCGTGACGGTGGCGTCGCCGAGAGGGCCGCGGAAACCGGCCTGTACGCCGCCGCTGCCGGAGGCACCGGCCCCGCTGACCGTCTCGTCACGCGAGGTGTACTGGTCGGCCGTCCGGATCTCGGTCTCCGACCAGAGCGCTTTGACCCGCAGCCCGACCGGCACGGCCGGACCGAGGCTGATGCCGGTCGCGGACGTGTGCGCGAGGGCGGAGTCCTCTCCGACCCGGCCCGCGAGCAGGTCGGGGCCGTGCGCGGCCAGGCGCTCGCGGGAGAGGAGTTGATTGATCGTGCGCGCCTGCCCGGGGTCGGGCGAGTCGCCGAGCAGCTGTTTCACGGCCCAGCTGCGCATCTTCTCGGTGGGGCCGAAGCCGAGGACGGCCGGCCGGCCCACCGGTCCGACGACCTGGCCGCGCTCCAGGGTCGGTACCCGGTCGCCCGGACGGGGTGCCGTCAGTCCCTTCGGCAGCCTGATGTCGGCCCGGTGACCGTCGTTCGGGGTGACGGCCCGGACGGGGTCCCTCCCCCGGATCCTGTCCCAGGCGGAGTCCTTCCAGCCCGGTGCGTGGTCGGAGATCTCGAACCGGATGCTGCGCACGTGGTGGTCGGTGCCGCCGACCGCACGCGACTCGCTGCTCGGGGTGTAGGTGTTGCGCAGGTCGACCGCGTGGGTCTCGCTCTGCTGCCCGGAGACCGTGGCCGTGACGAGCGCCGGCGGCACGGCGGCGATGCCGCTGACCGCCAGGGCCTTGGCGGCGGCCGAGGTCTGCCCCTGCCCGAAGTGCTGGGCGGAACGGTGGTTGACCTGCGTCTTGTACAGGGCCGCGTCACCGGCCTGACCATCTGCCGCGCCGAGCAGTTCGGCCTTGACGACGACGGGGCGGGACTCGGTCCGCCGGACCAGCCGCAGCAGCGGGTTCGCGGTCCGCAGCCGAGCCTCGAAGGTCCGTCCCTCGCCCAGCAGGGTCCCCGGGTTGGTGGACAGCACCCGCCGCAGCTCCGGGACGTCCACGATCCGCGGGGTGGTGGCCAGCGGGCCGAGCAGCTTGCCGAGGAGGCCCTTCGGGGTGTGGGCGCCGGCCGGGTCCGGGGTCCGGTAGAGGGCGTTCTGCCGGTCGAGGAGGCCGGTGGTGATCCGGTCGGCATCCCCGGGAGCCAGCCGCATCTCGGCGGGTCCGAACAGCGTCGCGAGGAGTTCGCCGTCACTCTCGTCGAGGACGAACGAGGTTTCGGTGGCGAGGGGTTGGGCGGGCGGGGGGACCGCATCGGCGGGATGGTCACCGGTGGTGACGGCGGCGACGGTGGTGGTGCCCTGGTGTGTGAGTTCGTGGCTCTCCGTGTACGCGGGTTCGCCAGCATCGAGGGTGCCGGGGGTGCCGTCGGAGGTCGGCGCGGTGATGAACGGGTTCGCCGACGTAGTCGCGTACGGGGCCGGGTTGGCGTAATGCGGGGTGTCACCCCCCGCGTTCCCCACGCCCCCCGGGTCGGTCTGGGCGCGCGGGCGCAGCGGGGTCTGCCCGGTCTGCCCGGTCTGGCCTGTCGTGTTGGCCGAGTAGACGCCCGGGGCGGGGGCGGCGGGAGTGGAGGCGTTCGGCCGGTAGGAGTGGTAGGAGGAGGGCGGCGGTGCGGTGACGACCGGCGGCGGGGCGAGGACAGGTCCGTCGTCGCCCCCGTCCGCGCCGGCCCAGTAGACGTCGAAGTCGCTGCCGTCGATCTCTCCGACGTCGAGCTGGTCCAGTACGGATTGGTTCGGTACGGAATTGTCCGGTACGGAATTGTCCGGCACGGAGTCGGTGTCGTCGCCGTCGCCCTCGCTCGACCGGTCGTCCAACGTCCGGTCGTCCAGGGTCCGGTCGTCCGTGGAGCGGGTCGGTACCGGCGTCCCGTCACCGGTCGACGTCCCGTCACCGGCCGATGTGCCGGTCGACGTACCGGTCGGCGTGGTGGCCGCCCGGTCGCCCGCGGGCCCGCCCAGGAGGCCGGCGTCGCCGACGTTGAGGGCCGACGGGCCGGCGGCCGACGACCAGCCGCCGGGGTTCAACTTCCCCACCAACGCCTTCAGCGGCTCGATGTTGATGTGCGGCCCGACGGCGGCGGCCAGCGGGTGCACGACCATCTCGCGTCCCAGGTGACTGATGCCCGTGGTGAGGAAGCCGGAGAGGAACGTCTCCCAGGAGGTGGAGAAGCCGTAGCCGTGCATCTGGTTGTAGACGCCCTCGGCCAGGTTCTGGCCGACGCCCTGCATCACCATGTCCGTGCCGTACATGGTCAGTTTGAAGCGGAGGTTACCGGTGTGACCGGCCTTCCCCAGTGCGGCGGACATGTCGCGCGCCAGGGTTCTGGCCACGTCGTCGGAGACCGTGTTCTTCAGTACGGTCTCCAGCCGTTCGGCGAGCCCGCGGACCGAGCCGGTCCCGGCGGCCCCGCCCCAGTGGCGGACCACGGTCCGGGTGAGATCCTCGCCCACCTCGCGGGCGGCCGGGCCCTTCAGACCGGCGAACCCGTGCCGCTCGAACAGCTCGCCGCCCTTGGCGATGAAGTTCTTCTCGAAGTTCTTGAACTCCTTACCGAACCCCTTCTGCAACTGGTTGTCGGCGGAGGAGAGCAGGTCGGCGTAGGAGCGGCCGAGGCTGCGGGCGCCGGGTCCGTCACCCGCGCGGGCGCCCTTCTCGAACACTTTGCCCAGGTCGTCCCGGAGCATCCGGTCGAACCCGGTGCCGAACCGGTTGCCGAGGTACTTGCCGAGGCCCGCGCCGAGCAGGCTCACCGGCCCGGTGATCAGGCCCTGGATCGCGGCGAACTTCAGTGAGTCGAGGAGGAGTTTGTCGTCGAACTTCTCGCGGTGGTTCTGCTTGATCTGGACGAGCTGGATGATCCGGTCCATCGCGAAGGCCATGCCGGTGGAGATGGCCACGTGCGTGGCGATGGCGATGAGCAGCCGCTTCATCAGCAACGGCAGCAGCACCCGCAGGGTCGCGGTGCGGAAGGCGACCTCGGCGGCGACGGCCTGCCCCAGCCCCGGCACCCACCAGACCGCCGCCTCGAACAGCATCTCCGCGAGGAGTTCGATGACCTGGGCCAGGATCATCCACTTGTAGTACTCGGCCTGGTTGGCGGAGCTGCGAGCGACGTCCGCCATGTTCTGCGCCTGTTTGGCGGCGGCTCCGAGGAAGGAGTCGTCCCCGCCCGCCAGTACGTCGGCCAGAGCGACGAACGCCTCGGCGGACTCCCCGGCGAACGAGCCGGCCACCGCCTGGCCGATGTCGACCAGGGCCTTGTCGATCTGGTCGAAGACGGCGGCGAGACCGTCGTAGTCGTCGGCGACCGTACGGAGTCTGTCCTCGTCGATGGAGGGCCACTTCATGCCGCTGAGGGCCTCCATCAGCCCCCGGGCCGCGGGGGAGGGAGTCAGCACGGGTCGTCCCGCTCGGTCCGGGGCGTGGTCATGCCTGCTCGCCGCTGCTCTTCCAGGAGTCGGCCAGCTCGATCGCGTCCTCCTCGGCGCGGGTGAGCAGCGCGGTGACCTCCGTGCCGGAGGTACCGGTGCGCTCGACGAGGTCGGAGAGGAGGGTGAGGAGCTGGGTGAGTTCCTTCATGCCGGGGTCGACGACGGCGAAGTACTGCTTGCCGACCTCGTCCTTGCCGCGTCCGCCAGCGTCCGCGTTGACCTTGTTGATCTTCGTTACGAGGTCGTTGGCACGGTCGATGAGATCGCTGTTCAGCCCGTACTTCTGGAAGAGCGTGCGGAGCCGGTCGGTGGTGATGAGTTCGTCAGCCACGGCGCTCACGCTCTCTGTCCCTGCCGGAGTTCTTGCCGGTGCTCTTGCCGGTGTTCTTGCCGGTGGCGGGGGTGTCGTCGGAGCCGGCCGGGGGCCACAGGTCCCGCAGCGGGCGGAGCATCTCCTCGACGTCGGAGCCGCCGGTCATGGAGCGGCGCAGACCGCTGCCGGTGTCCCGCAGGGGCGCGAAGACGGCGCGGGTCTTCTCCCCGGACTCCTCCAGTGCCTTGGTGAGGGTCTCGACCAGGGCGCGGCCCAGTTCGGCGGGGGCCATCTCGCGGTACGCCTCGGTGTGGAAGCGGATGTCCTTGACGACACCGCCCGCGCCCACGACCACCGTGAGCATCCGGTCCTTCGACCGTACGGAGACGGTGGTGGCCGCGGCCTCGCGCTGGGCGGCGACGAGTTGTTCGCGGTAGCCGGCGAGCCTGCCCATGGCGGCCTCCAGCTGCTGCTGGAGCGAGTGGTCGGGGGTCTGTTCCATCAGCCGATCACTCCCGCTCCGCGGCTCTGGGTGGTGCCCCAGGTCTCCTCGTCCTCGTCCAGCCAGGTGCGGCGGTCGCGGTCCCGGCCGCCGGTGCCGCCGCCCGCGCCCATGCCGCTGCCGGGCGGCATGGCGGACGGGCTGCCGTTCGTACTGGTGGTGCGGCTGCCCGCGGTCGTCTCCCGGGGGACCTCCCCGGCCACCGCGCGGACGCCCTCGGTGGAGGTGGTGGCCGTCCGCAGCTTGGCGGCCGAGCTGCCGCCGCCGAGGTACGGGGCCACGCTGCCGGTGCCGACCCCGCCGAGGCGGGCGGTCTCGGTGCCGGTGCTCTTCAGGGCGGCCGTGCCCAACGACTCGCCGAGGACGCCGGACGAGGCACGGGCGTTCTTCAGGGCCCGCTGGTACGCCGCCTCCTGGGCGGCCTCCTGGGCGGCGAGCGCGGTCACGGCGGTGGTCCGCTTGATGCCGGAGGTGAGGCCGGAGCCGAGGCTGCCGCCGGACGGCACCCGTACGACGTTGCCCTTGCTGTCGGTGAGCAGGGTGCCGTCGGGCTTGGTGACGGTGCCGTTGGGGTTGAGGACCGAGCCGGCCGGGGCGGTGACCGGGTTGCCCTCGGTGTCGGTGACGACGTCGCCGTTCGCGTCCAGGAGCTGCTGACCACTCGATCCGGTGCCCCCGCCGAGGAGCTCGGAGCCGGTGCCGCCGCCGCTGCCCAGCAGGTCGGAGCCGACGCTTCCGGTGCCGCTGCCGGCGAGGGTGTAGCCGGAGGCGCCGCTGTCCAGTTCGCCGGTGTCGGCGCCGCCGGTGCCGGTCTCCAGCTCCGGAGCGGTCGACGACGGGTCCTCGACGGTGGTGTCGTCGGAGGTGGGACCGTCGGCCGTCGGGTCGTCGGCCGACGGGTCGTCGGAGGCGGGGTCGTCGGAGGCGGGCTCCTGGTAGGGCGTCCGGTACTTCGGCGCGGTCAGGGACGCGGGGATGGCCTGCACGGCGCCCTGGTAGGCGGTGGCGAGGTTCTGGGTGCAGGTGACCGCCGCGGTGTCGAGCGCGGTGAGGTTCTGGAGCCAGCGCTCCTTCGCCTTGGCCTCCAGCGCTTTCCAGGTCGCCGCGTCGCTCAGCGAGCCGAGGCCCGCCAGGACGACGCCGGTGACGACGTTGTGCGCGCCCCGGCTGAGCGTCACGGGCTGTGCGCAGATCTCCAGCCATACCTCGGCGAGCACCTGGTACGGCACGGCCCCCGGTGTGTTGCGCCACGCGTCGTAGGCGTTGCCGAGGTTGCGGGAGTTCACCTGGAGGGCGGTGCCGGCCTCGCGGATCATGCCCACCGGGTCGCCCTGGGCGAGTACCTGGTGGCGCAGGTTCTCCAACTGGCCGGCGAGGGAGGTGAGGGCGGCCTTGAAGGCGGCGGCGGCGCTGCCCTGGGCGGGCGAGTCGTCCTCGTCGATCTCCTGTCCCCAGGTGATGAGGCGGTCGTGCTGTGCGGCGAGCATGTCGAGCACCTGCTGCACGGAGTCGGCGGCGGTGCTGAAGCTGCCGTACTTCACCACGGTGTTGCCGGTCGGCGTGGACGCCACGGGGCCCAGGATGTTCCAGGTCTGCCGCCAGTACTTGCCCAGTTCGGAGTCGTCCTGCCACATGATGTTGGCCAGGTTGATGCCCGCGCTGATCCAGCGGCCGTCCGTCATCTGGCCGTTCCAGACCAGGTCGTAGTCCTGGCCCGCGACGAGCGGGCTGCTCCGGGAGAGGTCGACGTGCGGTGACCCGAGCCAGGTCATGCCGGTGACGTCCGCGCGGGTGACGACCTTCTCGGTCGTGAAGCCCTCCAGGGCCTCGTCCCACGTGCTGGCACCCATAGCGTTCGTCGCCCTCTCTCGGCTCAGGCCGTGGTCGTCGTGGTCTTGTAGCCGAGTCCACCGAGTCCGTCGGCGAGCACCGCGGCCATCTCGCCCGCCGTCAGTTCCGCGTCCTCCTCGCCCTTGCGGAGGATCTGGTCGACCTCCAGCAGGGAGACGGCGAGGGTGTCGAGACCGGTGCTCAGGCTGTTGAGCTGGCCGATCAGCGAGGTGGCGAAGGACTTGAAGTGGGCGTGCAGTTCGTTGGCGTTGTCGATGCGGCCCTTGTCGCTGGCCGCGCAGAGGCCCGGGTAGGTACCCGCGTCGTTCGACATGACGGACAGCGTGGTCTGCGGGTCGCCGCTGCGCAGTGTCCGGGAGATGTCGGTGACGGTGGTGTGCGCGATGCCGCTCAGCCAGCCCTCGGTGACCTTGATGGTGCCGGTGTGGGTGTCGTCGGTGGCCATGACAGTCGTCCTCAGAAGGCGTTGGCGCCGCTTTGGTCGGCGCGGATCTGCTGGTCGACCATCTGCTCCAGGCTGGCGGCGCCCTGTCCGAAGGCGGCGTTCATCTGCTGGATGGCGGTCTGGGCGCGGTTCTGGAAGTCCTTCCACGCCTCGGCGGTGGCACCTTCGAAGGAGGCGGCCGCGGGGGCGATGCCGTTCAGCATGTTCTCCAGCGCGGTCACCATGGCGGTGTTGGCCTGGACCATGTCCTCGATGGCCCCGTGGGCCTGGTTGATGACGAGCGTGACGTCCGGCATCTGCTGCTCCTTGGCTGCTGAAGGTCTGCTGAGGTCTGTTGAGATCTGCTGCGGTTCGCTCAGCTCCGCTCAGTTCTGCTGAGCTTTGCTGAGGTCTTCTAGGACAGGGCGTCGTAGTAGCTGTCGGCGGTGTTGGACCAGGCTCCGGCGTAGTCGGCCGCGGTCATCTCGCCCGCGCTCTGGATCTGGTCGGCGTCGGTCAGGGCCTGGTGCAGGTGGTCCACGGACTGCTTGATGTTCGTGTAGGCCTGCTGCCACTCCTGGAGCTTCGCACTGAAGATCGAGGACGAGGTGGCGACGTAGGACAGGCGGACGTCGTCGTGGATCTGCTGGACGGTGTTGCCGGCCTTCACCATCTCGGTGATCTGGGCCTCCAGGGCGGCGCGCGCGGTGTCGATGTCCTGTTGCGCGCGGTTGTACACGGAACCGGTGGGAGTGGTCATGGTGTTCCTCTTCTGCCGGCTCCGGGGTGCGGAGCGGACGACGTCGAAGTGGCGCGGTGCCGGAGGGGTGGAGCGAGCCCCCGGGTGCCGCGGCCGGTCGCTGCCGGGACGGTGGCACCGTCCCGGGGGCCCCTCGCGGGTCCCTCCGGCCGTTCCCAGCGGGGGTGTTGGCAAGATCTCAGGCCAAGAGAGTGCCCTATGCAACCGCTGAGGTGCAAGAACGATCCTGCGCCGCCTGTGGTTTGGCCGATTCATGACGCGCATCCGACACCGGATCGTGGTGCGGGGTTCACCGGAGCGCCCCGGTCGGCGTCACCGGCATCGGCCCCGGGACCGCCGCCGGTTCCGGCGTCGGTCCCGGCGTCGGTCCCGGCGTCGGCTGGTACGAGGCCGCGGGCCGAGAGGGCGGCGGGGTCCAGGGAGGGGCCGGTGGGCAGGAGGGAGAGCAGCCGGGCGGGCAGGCGGACCGCGTCCGAGCTGTCGTGGCCGAGCCGTTCCACGGCGGTGGCGGAGGGCACCGGATAGGCCACCCCCGTATCCGTGACCAGGACGTACGAGGCGCCGGTGCCGGCCGACGAGAGCGCCCGCACCAGGACCCCGCCGCCGGCCCGCACCGAGATCCGGTCCGCGGGTACACAGGCCGCCGTCACACCGGGCTGGGTGTCCGGCACGGACCCCACGGGCCCGGCGGAGCCCGCCACCACCACGGTGGTGGTGACCTGCCGGTCACCGTGACCGGGCACGATCCGGGCGCAGACCCGCTGGGTACCGGGGTTCACCGGCACCGCCCGCGGCGCGGTCGCCGGGAGCGCGGCCGACAGCAGGGTGGTGGCGTCGCGGGCGGGGTGGGCGTCCAGGTCGGCGCCGCCCACGTCCCGCACGGTCACCCGGCCGCCGCCGTAGGCCGACCGTTGGGTGCGCGGGTCGCCCTTGAGCAGGCGGAACTCCAGGTCGGTGAGGGGCGCCAGGCCGTCCCGGGTGAGGACGTAGTGGCGGCCGGCGGCGGTGAACAGCTGGCCGACCCGGCTGGCGGTACCGGCCAGCGCGGGTCCGGCCGTGCCGCGGCCGGCGAGGTCGGGCGGAGCGATGTCCGGGCCGGCGCCGAACGCGGTGAGGAAGGCCGCGCCGACCCGGACCGGCCGTACCCCGGCCCAGCCGAGGGCGGAATCGGCACCGTGCGCGGTGTCCACGGCGTACCGCCGCCCTCGCCACAGCAGTTGTACGCCGTCCCCGTCGGAGCCGGTGGTCACCAGGACGCCCCGGGCGGAGTCCAGTCCGGGTCCCGGCCCGTCGGTGTCGACGACGACCGAGGTGAGCGTGGCAGCGGACGCGGTGTCGCCGGAGGCAGTGTCGCCGGAGGCGGTATCGCCGGAGGCAGTGTCGGGGGCGGCGCACACCTGCCAGGCGGCGTCGGAGAGGTCCTCGGAGGGCAGGCCGTCGGGGGCTCCGGCGATTCCGAGGGTGGCCCCCCGGGGCGCGCCGGCCAGGGAGGCCGCGGCGACCTGCCTGACGACCAGTCGGTCACCGGCGAGCAGCCGCGCGGAGGTCTCGTTGAGCACCGGGTGCAGGGCGCCGTTCAGATACAGGTAGCGGGCGCCGCTGTCGCGGACCACCACCAGGGTGCCCTCCGCCGCCCAACCGGTGGCGCCCCCGGGGGAGATCAGCCCCCAGATCAGACAGACCGCGCCCGCCAGGGCGGTGACCAGCAGCCCCCACATCACCCCCCGCCGGGTCCGGGCGGTGGGCGGCGAGTCGGGCGAGTCGGGATCGGCGCGGTGCAGACCGGCGGCGACCCGCCCCATGACGAACAGGTGCGCCTGCACCTGGTCCTTGCGTGACTGCACGGCTCACCCCCGGATCGCGCGGAGCTGGCCGAAGACACCGGCGAGCAGCGCCGCGAGCGGCAGCAGGGACAGGGCGGCGAAGGTGTGCAGCAGGTCGGCGGCCCGGCCCCAGTACGGCACCAGCCTGCGGCCGGGGACCGTCCAGGACGCGATCACCGCGGCGGCGGCCAGCACCACCACGCCCAGCACGGTAAGGAGCCGCACCGGCAGGTCGCCCCGGGCCGCCGTGACACACGCGGCGAGGGCGAGCCCGTACGCGCCGGGCAGCGCCATGGTGAGCCGGCCCCGCAGACTGCCCAGGGTGCGCACGTGCAGCAGGAGCAGAACGCTGAGCACGCAGCCGAGGGCGGGGGCGGTCGGGCCGTGGTGGCCGGGAGCGGTCAGCAGGACGGTGGCGCAGGCCGCCGCGACCAGGCCGAGGGCGCCGTGCAGGGCGTTGAGGTAGCTGTCGGCGTGCTCGGCGCGGACCCTGACCCGGGCCGCCGGGTGGGGTTCGATGCCTTCCTGCAGTTCGGCCGCGTTGGACGGCAGCGGCGGCAGCCGCAGTCCGGCGAGCCGGAACGCCGCCCCGGGGACGAGACCCCCGGCGAGCACCGTCGCCACGGCCGTCCAGCCCGCCGTGGGCACGGGATCGACACCGGCGGTGACCAGGGCCCCGGAGACGGCCGCGAAGACGGCGACCGTGCCGCCGGCGAGGAACAGCGGGGTGTGGGTGCCGACCGCGCCGAGGGCGAGGACCGCCGCCCCGGCAGCCGCCGCGCCCGCCGCCAGCAGCCGGGGGCCGAGCAGCGGCTCCCCCACCGACCCGGCCGGCACCAGCGCTCCGGCCAGTGCCAGGTACGGTACGGCGGCGGCGCCCAGGACCGCCCCGGCGGCCGCGTCGCCGACCGCCCGGGAGGCCGTGGCCGCGCCGACGAGCAGCAGGACCGCCACCAGCCCCGCGGTGGCCGCCCGCCAGCCCGCCGCGCCTGGCAGCACGAGCGCGAACAGCCCGGCGGCGAGGGCGGTCAGGGTGAGGCCGAGCAGCAGCCGGCGGCTCAGCTCCGGCCGCCAGCCGTCCTCGCGGCCGGCCAGCGTCTGCGCCATCCCGTCGACCAGGTCGTCGAAGTCCGCCTCGGGCAGCGTCTCGTGGCGGGCGCGCAGGTACAGGGTGGTGCCGTCGGCCAGCTCCAGGCTCTCGGCCGTGCCGTTCTCGTCCAGCGGTGCCCCGCCGAGCCGTTGCAGGGTCCAGCCGCCGTGCTCCAGGCCGTCCTCCAGCAGGGTCCCTCCCGCGTGGTCCACGAGCACGGGGAGGAGTTCGGTCAACGGGACGTCGACGGGAACGCCCAGTTCGACGACGCTTCCCGGTGCTCTGACGGCTATGCGGCACAATCCGGCGGTCTGATCGCTCACGATGCCTCGGTTCGGTGTACCCGTCCGGGAACGGCGGGCCGGCCGTTCCCCGTCGGCTGGACTGTCGTTCGACTGAAGATCGGCTGCACATTATCGTGATCCGCAGTCGGCCCCGACCAGGGCCTCGGCGGCCCTCGGGCGTGCCCGCACCCGGTCGGCGGTGTCGCCTCCCGCCTCGCGGGACGGGACGCGGGCCGGCCCCGCACGCCGCCCCGACACCACGGTCCGCCCCCCGCAAGGGCTCGAACCCGACACCACGGTCCGCCCCCCGCAAGGGCACGGACCCCGACACCACGGTCCGCCCCCCGCAAGGGCGCGAACCCCGACACCACGGTCCGTCCCAGCAGGGCGCGGACCCCGCACCACGGTCCACCCCCCGCAAGGGCACGGACCTGACACCACGGTCCGCCCCAGCAGGGTGCGGACCCCACACCACGGTCTGCCCCAGGAGGGCGCGGAGTTGAGCACCGTCACGTTCCGCAGGGGCCCGCGCCGCGCCGGCCCGCAGCTGCCCGAGGGTGAACTCGCCCTTCAGGAACCGCCCGCGCTGCCCGAACCGCAGGGCGCCATGGGCGGAGTCGTCACGTACTTCCCGATGGCGCTGAGTTCACTCGGCATGGTGCTGGTGTTCATCCGGCCCGGCGAGGGCAACGGCGTCCTGATGTGGGTGGCCGTCGGCCTGATGGCGGTCTCCGCCGTCGCGATGCTGGTCAGCCAGTTCCTCAAGGCGTCCGGCGACCGCAAGCGCCAACTGCGCGGCGAACGCCGCGACTACCTGCGCTATCTCGCCACCAGCCGGCGCCGGGTACGCCGCGTCGTCGACCAGCAGCACCGGGCCCAGGAGTGGCAGCGACCCGCGCCCGACACCCTGTGGTCGCTGGTCGGCACCGCCCGCATGTGGGAGCGGCGGCCGGCCCACGGCGACTTCGCCGAGGTGCGCGTGGCCACCGGCGAACAGGATCTCGCCCTCACTCTCACCCCCTTGTCCACCCGGCCGGTGGAGGACCTCGAACCGCTCTGCGCCCACGCTCTGCGGCGGTTCATCCACACGTACTCGGTCGTCCCCGGCCAGCCGATCGCGGTCCGGCTGCGCTCCTTCGCGCGGGTGCTGCTGCCCGGCGACGAGGACACCGCGCGCGCCGTCGTCCGCGGCGTGCTGGCCCAGCTCGCCGTCCTGCACGCACCGCGGGACCTGGTGATCGCGGTGGTCGCCGACGCCGACGCCATGCCCCACTGGCAGTGGCTGAAGTGGCTTCCGCACACCCGGCACCCCACCGACACCGACGGCGCCGGAGCCGCCCGGCTGGTCGTCGAGAGCGTCTCCGGGCTGGAGCCGCTGCTGGGTGAGGAGTTCACCGGGCGGCCTCCCTTCGAACCCGGCGCCGAGCCCTCCCGCACCGAGCCGTACACGGTGGTCGTGCTGGACACCCGGGTCGTGCCGGGCTCCGCCCGGATCGCGGGCGCCGGCTACCGCAACGCCGTCGTCCTCGACGTCCGCGCCGCCCTGGACGACACCCCGGAGCTCGGGACACTGCGGCTGCACGCCGCACCCGACACCCTGACCATGGTCGCCGACGGCCCCGACGGACGGGCCGTGCGCACCCCGCTCGGCCGGCCCGACGTCCTCGGCGCCCCCGCCGCCCGGTCCCTCGCCCTCTCGCTCGCCCCCTACCGGCTCGGCGCCGCCGTCCGCTCCGGGCAGCCGCTCCAGGAAGACCGGGAGCTGACCGAACTCCTCGGCATCCGCGACCTCGCCGGCGCCGACACCGCGGTGCTGCACGCCCCCCGGGCGGCGGGCGACCGGCTGCGCGTCCCGATCGGCATGGCCGCCGACGGCACCCAGGTACTGCTGGACCTCAAGGAGTCGGCGCAGGGCGGCATGGGCCCGCACGGCATGCTGATCGGCGCCACCGGCTCCGGCAAGTCCGAACTGCTGCGCACCCTGGTGCTCTCGCTGGCGCTCACCCACTCCTCCGAGACCCTCAACCTGGTCCTGGTCGACTTCAAGGGCGGCGCCACCTTCCTCGGCCTCGACCGGCTCCCGCACACCTCCGCCGTCATCACCAACCTCGCCGACGAGACCGCCCTGGTCGACCGGATGAAGGACGCCTTGCACGGCGAACTCGTCCGCCGCCAGGAACTTCTGCGCAAGGCCGGCAACCACGCCTCCGTCCGCGACTACGAGCAGGCCCGGCAGTCGGGTGCCGACCTCGACCCGCTGCCCACGCTCTTCGTCGTGGTCGACGAGTTCAGCGAACTCCTCGCCACCCACCGCGACTTCCTCGACCTGTTCGTGATGATCGGCCGCCTCGGCCGGTCCCTCGGCGTCCACCTGCTGCTCGCCTCGCAGCGGCTGGACGAGGCCCGCGTCCACCAGCTGGAGTCCCACCTCTCCTACCGCATCGGCCTGCGCACCTTCTCCGCGATGGAGAGCCGGGGCGTGCTCGGGGTCTCCGACGCCTACGAACTGCCCCCGCAGCCCGGCAGCGGCCTGCTGAAGAACGACGTCGGCGCGCTCACCCGGTTCAAGGCCGCCTACGTCTCCGGCCCCTACCGGCAGGCCCGCCCCGCCGCACCGCGCGCCGTGATCGCCGGGCAGGTCGTGCCCTTCCGGGCAGAATATGTGCCGCCGGGGCACGTTCCGCACCCCGTCGAACCCGACCCGGCGCCGCGGCCGGAGTCCGCCGACGCGCCCAGCGTGCTGGACGTCGCCGTGGACCGGCTGCGGTACTCGGGTCCGGCGGCCCACCAGGTGTGGCTGCCGCCGCTGGCCGAGTCGCCCACCCTCGATCTGCTGCTGCCGCCCGGCGAGCCGCGGCCGCCGCTGACCGTGCCGTTGGGCGTGGTCGACCGGCCCTTCGACCAGCGCCGGGACGAACTCGTCGGCTCCCTCGCCGGCTCCGGCGGTCATGTCGCCGTGGCCGGCGGACCGCAGAGCGGCAAGAGCACCCTGCTGCGCACCCTGATCTGTGCCCTCGCCCTCACCCACACCCCGCGCGACGTGCAGTTCTACTGTCTCGACTTCGGCGGCGGTCTGCTCGGGGCGCTGTCCGGGCTGCCGCACGTCGGGTCCGTCACCGGCCGTCTCGACCGTGAGCGGGTCGGGCGGACGGTCTGCGAGATCACCGGGATCGTCGCCCACCGGGAGCGGCTGTTCACCGAGCACGGCGTGGAGTCGATGGCCGACTACCGGCGGCGGCGCGCGGCCGGCGAGTTCGCCGACGAGCGCCACGGTGACGTCTTCCTGGTGGTGGACGGCTGGTCCACGGTCCGCCAGGACTTCCTCGACCTGATGCCGGTGTTCACCCAGATCGCCTCCCGCGGCCTCAACTTCGGCGTCCACCTGGTCGTGTCGGCCGGCCGGTGGGGGGAGATCACCGGCGGTCTGCGCGACCTGCTGGGCACCCGCTTCGAACTGCGGCTCGGCGATCCCGTCGACTCGGTGGTCAACATGCGGGCGGCCGGCACCGTGCCCAAGCTGCCCGGCCGGGGACTCACCGACGAGCGGCTGCACTTCCTGACCGCCCTGCCCCGGCTGGACGGCGAATCCGACCCGGCCACCGCCGCGGCGGGTCTGGCCGCCCTGGTCAGCGAGGTCGCGGCCGGCTGGGACGGACCGCCCGCTCCCCCGGTCCGGGTCCTGCCCGCGCTCCTACCGGCCGCCGAACTCCCGGCGCCGGACGGGGAACTGCGGGTACCGCTGGGCCTTGAGGGCGACCGGCTCGGCACGCTCCGGCACGACTTCGCGGAGCATCCGCACCTGATCGTCGTCGGCGACGTGGAGAGCGGCAAGACGAACGTGCTCGCCCTCGTCGTCGATGCGGTGACCCGACGGTTCGCGCCCACCGAGGCCAAGATCATGACCGTGGACTACCGGCGGGGTCTCGCCGAGACCGTCCCCGAGGAGTACCGCCTCGGCTACGCGGTCGGTCCCGACCTGGTCCACCGCATGGTCGACGGCTCCGCCCGCGCGATGAAGGAACGTGTGCCCGGTCCCGACATCACCCCCGAGCGGCTGCGGCGGCGCGACTGGTGGACCGGACCGCGGCTGTTCCTCGTCATCGACGACCACGAGCTGGTCGCGGGCGGTGGCGACCTGTTCGGCCCGCTCCACGAGGTACTGGCCCGGGGCGCCGAGATCGGCCTGCACGTGATCGTCGCCCGGGGCGCCAACGGGGCGGGCCGCGCCATGCTGGGCGACCCGCTGCTGCGCCGCCTGGTGGAGGCCAACTCGCCGGTCCTGCTGCTCTCCTGCCCCCCGTCCGAGGGCCAGGTCGTACAGGGCCGCAAGCCCCGGGTCCAACGTCCGGGCCGAGGCGAGTACGTCACCCGCCGCACGGCGGCCGAGACACAGGTGGCGCTGCGGTCGGAGAACGAGGGCGGGGAGCGGTAGGACCGCGCGCATGGGCCCGGTCCGGACCCATGCCGGACCGGGCCGGACCCATGCCCGACCCGGTCCGGTCGGACCCGGGCCCGACCGGGGATCGCTCCGGGGTTCAGGCGGCCGATCCGACGGCCCGGAGCCGGAACGGCCCACAAGCCGGCCGGGAGCGCTCCGGGATACGGACGACGGGAACGCCCCGGAATCCGGCCGAAGTCCAGCCGGAGACCGGAGGCGGAATGACCCCGGAACACGGCAGGGAACGCGCCGGGCCCCGGCCGGGTTCGCTTCGGAACTCGGCCGGGGGGGCGTCCCGGAACTCGGCCGGGCTTGTCCCGGGGCCCGGCTTGCGCTGCCCCGTAAGCCAGGGTGGGCGGTGGTCCGTGATTCGGGCGGCTCCGTCTCGGCCCCGTGCGGTCGGGGTGGGCTTCTGGCCCTCGGGCCACGGCTTCCCGCACGGCCCGCGCAACGGTGATGCCGACGGACCGGCGGGCCGCCCCGTACAGGTCAAGCAACCGCCGACCAGCGGCGAGCCGATCCGTACAGGTCAAGCACCCACCGACCAGCGGCGGGCCGCCCCGTACAGGTCAGGCACCCGCCGACCAGCGGCGGCGACGGCCCCGCGGGACGGCGAAGGCGATCGCGGCGGTCAGGGCGACGACCCCGGCCGCGATGCCGGCGATCCACAGCGCGGCCAGGCGGCCCCGGTGCCCCGGCGGGCCGGGCAACGCCAGACCTTGCCGTACGTCGGTGCCGCCGGCCCCGTCCGGGCCGCCGGGCCGGTCGGCGGTACGCGGGCCCCGGGCCTCCGCCGCACCCGCCACACCTGCCGCATCCGCCGCACCGGACACACCTGCCGCCCCTGCCGCCCCTTCCGCACCGGGTCGGCCGCCACTCCCGGCGCCACTCCCGGCGCCCCCGGCGGCATCCGCGTCGGCAGCGGTGCCCGCTCCGGTGCCCGGTGCCGACACCGCCTCCGCGGGGTCCACCGTGCCCGCCCCCGTCAGGGCCCTGTCCGCGGCGGACGGATAGGCGGTGGCGGTCAGCCGACCCCGCAGCTCCGCCGCCGACAGACCGGGGCGGTAGGCGTCGACCAGCGCGGCCGTACCGGCCACGAAGGCCGTGGCCAGTTCGGCGCCGCCGCCGGTGAGGCCGCCACCGCCGGGACCGATGCCGGTGAGGCCGGTACCGGGGGCGGAGAGGTCCGGGGCGGTGGCGGGGGCGGCGGTCTCCTCCGGGTTCCCCTCGGGGGTGAGGCCGGCCACGGCCAGCACGGTCGGCAGGGCCGCGGGGTACGCCGCGGGCGCGGAGGCGTCGGCCGCGTCACCGTCGTCCCGCGCGGAGGCGTACGCGGGGGCGACGACCACGACCCCGTGGCGCTCCGCCGAGGCGACGGCCCGGGTGAGGGCGGCACTCGACGAGGCCAACGCGAAGGGGACGTCCACGATCCGGGCGTCACCCGCCACGGCCGCGTCGATGCCCTCGGCGATCCGGTCGGCGGTGGTGGTGCCGTCGGCCGCGGTGACCCGGACGGACAGGATCCGGGCGTCCGGTGCCACCCCGGCGAACCCGGTGCCGCCGTCCGCCGCGGCGCCCGCGATCAGCCCGGCGACGAATGTGCCGTGTCCGACGCAGTCGGTGCCGGCCGTGCCGCCGCCGACCACGTCGGGGCCCGCGGTGACCCGTCCGGCCAGCGGGGCGGTCCCCTCGGCGGCCACCCCGGTGTCCAGGACGGCCACGGTCACCCCGGCGCCCCGGCTCAGTTCCCAGGCCCGGGACGGGGCGAGGTACTGCTGTGCCCATGGCGTCCGCGCGGCGGTACGGGCGGACCGGGCGGAGCGGGCGACACAGCCCCCGTCGTCCGGAGGCGCGACGGCCACCCGCGGAAGCGTGTCGCCGTCGGCGGCGGAGGCGGGTGCGGCGGCCGTGGCGGCCGTGGCGGCCGCGGCCCCCACGACACCGATCAGCAGCAGGGCGAGCCCCGCCGACGTACTCGTCCCACCCCGTGCCACCTGCCTGGTCGACGCCATGACAGGAGATCGTACTGGGGTACGAGGCACCCTCCGCTCACGTCCCGCGTCCCGCGTCCCGTGACCCGTGACCCGGGACCCGTGACCCGGGACCCGGGTCCACCTGGTGCCGTGTCCACCGGGTCCCGCCCCGGCCGCCCCCTCAACCGCCCGAGCCCGCCGGGGCGGCGCTCGGTACGTCCGCCGCCAGCAGGCTCCGCAGTTCGTCGGGCCCGGCCTCCGGCATCTCGCTGAGCCGTCCGGCCTGCCGGGTCACCATCGTCTCCAGTACGGTCCTGGCGTAACGGGCGTTGCCGAAGGCCGGGCCGCGTTCGACGCCCTCGAAATGGTGCAGCAGCGCGTCCACCGTCGGCGGCGGACAGACGTAGCCGTCCCGGGCGCAGGCCCGCAGCACGATCTCCACCAACTGGGCGGCGTCGTACCCGGCGAACCGCACGGTGCGCGGGAAGCGGGAGGCGAGGCCGGGGTTGGAGGCGAGGAAGCGCCCCATCTCCGTCTCGTAGCCGGCCACGACCACGGCGGTGTCGTCGCGGTGGTCCTCCATCAGCTTCAGCAGGGTGTCCACCGCCTCCCGGCCGAAGTCGGCGGCCGAGCCGCCCGCCGGGGTCAGCGCGTACGCCTCGTCCACGAAGAGCACGCCGCCGCGGGCCCGTTGGAACGCTTCACGGGTCAACTGCGCGGTGTGGCCGACGTAGCGGCCCACGAGGTCGGCGCGGGACACCTCGACGAGCTGTCCCCGGGGCAGCACCCCGAGGGTGCCCAGCAACTGACCGTAGAGCCGGGCCACGGTCGTCTTGCCGGTGCCGGGCGGTCCGGCGAAGACCAGGTGGTGGCCGACGGAGGTGACCGGGAGTCCGGCGGCCCGCCGCCGCTCGGCCGCCGACAGCAGGTTCACCACGTCCCGCACCTGAGCCTTCGCCTCCGCGAGCCCGATCAGGCCGGCCAGTTCGTCGAGCAGGCCCGCCACCGGACGGGCGGCGCCGCCCGCGCCGGTGGAGTCGCCGGGACCCGCGCCGACGGCGGCCGCCGCGTGCTCCCCGACGTCGGTCGGCACCAGCAGGGTCAGCTCGTCCTCGGTGGCCTCGGGCGTGCCGGCCAGCCGGAACGCCTGCCGGTCGATCATCTCCTCGAACACCTTGCGGGCCGCTCGCGCGTTGCCGAAGGTCTCGTCGCGTGGCAGCCGGGCGAAGTGCACCGCGAGCGCCCGCTCGGTGTCCTCGCGCAGCCGGAAGCGGTTGCTCTCGCACAGCCGGCGCACGATGGTGACCAGTTCGTCGTCGCTGTAGTCCTCGAACTCCACGGTGCGGCTGAACCGGGAGGCCAGCCCGGGGTTGGAGGCGAGGAAGTCCTCCATCGGCGCGGAGTACCCGGCGGCGATCACCACCACGTCGTCGCGGTGGTCCTCCAACAGCTTCACCAGGGTGTCCACCGCCTCCCGGCCGAAGTCGGGACCACCTCCGTCGCGACCGCCGCTGGTCAGGGTGTACGCCTCGTCGACGAACAGCACGCCGCCCAGGGCACGTTGGAAGACCTCGGTGGTCTTCAGCGCGGTGCCGCCCACCACCCGGGCCACCAGGTCGGCGCGGGCCACCTCCACCAGGTGCCCGGAGCGCAGCACGCCGAGCGAGGCGAGGACGGAGCCGTAGAGCCGGGCCACGGTGGTCTTGCCGGTGCCGGGCGGCCCGGCGAAGACCAGGTGGCGGACGGTGGCCGGGACGGGCAGGCCCATCTCGCGTCGCCTGCGGGCCAGCCGGTTGACGTTGACCAGGGTGGCCACCTGGTCCTTGACGGCCTGGAGACCGACCAGGGCGTCGAGCCGGGCCAGCGGGTCGCGGGAGGGTTCGCCGTCCTCGCGACCGGCTGCCAGCGCTCCCGGGCGCGCGCCATCACCGCGGTCACCGCCCAGTGTGTCGGGCTCGCCGTTGCCGTGGGCGGTGAGGCGGTCGGCGGCGAGGCTGCCGTCCGGGTCGGTCGCCCGCAGTCCCGCGCCCCGGTTGCCGGTGACCGTGCAGCCGACCGCCCGCACCGGGCCGCGTCCGGTGACCCGCAGACCGTCGCGGGCGCCGTCCGACAGCACGCATTCGGTGAGCGTCGCCGTCGCGTTCCGGGCGATCAGGACACCGTGGCCGGAGCTGCGCAGCAGCCGTACCCGGACCGCCGTCAGCGTGGCCTCCTCGCCCAGCAGGACGCCGTCGCCTCCCGCGTCCTCCACGGCGCAGTCGATCAGCTCGGCGGTGCCGTGGTTCTCGACGGCGAACCCGGCGCCGGCGCCGGTCCGCACGGTCGCCGCGCGGAACGCCGTACGGCCCTTGCCCGCGACCCGTATCCCGTGGCCGGCGGCGCCTTCGACCCGTACTTCCTCCCAGCGGCCCCGGGCGTCGTCGCGGACGTCCACGCCGTTGCCGCCGCTGCCGGTGACCTCCGCCCGGCGCAGCACCGGGTCGGCGTCCCCGGCGACCACGATGCCGTGTCCGGCGGGCTGTTCGACCTCAAGCCGTTCCAGACGGGCGGTGCTGGAGCCGTCCAGGAGGACGCCTTCGGCGCTGCCGCCGCGTATCCGCGTCCTGCGCACCTTGGGCGCGGCGCGGTCGCCGGCGTGCAGCCCGGCCGCGCCGGACCCCTCGACCAGGCAGTCCGTGAGCACCGCGCGGGAGCGGTCCAGCAGCACGATGCCCTGTCCGCCGGAGTCGCGCACCCGCAGACCGTCCAGTTCGGGGGCGCCCGCGCCCCCGGTGAGCAGGCCCTGGGTGGTGGAGCGGTCCGCCGTGCAGTCGGTGAGGCGCGGGGCGCCTGAGGAGGCCACGTAGAAGCCGATGACGCACTCCTCGGCGGCGGTGCGCCGGACGCCGGTGGTGGCGTCACCCTCCACGGCGATCCCGGGTTTCACCGTACGGGAGACCACGCAGTCCTCCACGGTGCCGCCGGCGCGGCCGTTGGCGAGGATGCCGTTTCCCCGGGCGTCGTCCACTCGGCAGCCGCGGACGGTGGTGACCGCGTCCTCGCCGAGCACCACACCCGAACTGCCGAAGTCGGACAGCGCGCAGTCGGCGACGGTGCTGGGGCGGGGTGAGAGGTCCACGATGCCCGCGCCCTCGGGGTTGGACACCCGGCACTCCCGGACCGCGACCGAGCCCGTGTCGCGGACCAGGACGGCCGTCCACGCGGCGCCCCGCACCTCGCACCGCTCCAGTTCGGCCTGGCCCCGGTCCACGTCGACCGCGGGCGCGTCCTCGTCGGTGCCGGTGAGCAGCAGGCCGGAGAGTTTCACCGCCTCCGCCCGCACCTGGACGACGCTGCCCGCGCGGGGTGCGATCTCCACCGTCCCGTCGGGTTCGTCCGCGGCCAGGGTGACCGGCCGGGACAGGACGAGGTTCTCGGGGTAACGCCCCGGCCGCACCCGGATCAGGGCTCCGGTCCGCGCCTCGGCCAGCGCCGCCGTGAGGGTGCGGTAGGGGGAGCCGCCGGCCGGATCCACCACGATGAGCTGACGCGACAACAGGTACCCCTCCCGCGACACTTGATCACGCACATCATGCCGTGAGCCTCCGTCGGAGGTCGAGCACGTCCGGCGCCGCATCGCGTTCGAGGCCGGTGGGTACCGCTGCGATCTGCCGCGTCACGCGTCGGCTCACCGGTCTCCGAGTCACTGGCCGGTCTGCTCCGGACCGATACCCGCGAGGTGGGAGGGAGGGGCCTCGGCTCCGTGGGGTACGCGACCCGCAGGGGCACGTTCCTTCCGTGCCCCTGCGGCCCTGGTGCGTGATCAGGTCGTTCAGGAACACTTGACGGAGATGTTGCCCGTCTCGTTGCCCTTCAGCAGGCCGCCCCAGATCCAGTTGCCGGAGAGGAGCTGGACCCACTTGTCGTGGGCGATGCCGTTCTGGTTGACGTACTGGCCGTAGTCCCAGCACACGGCGTTGAGGGTGGTGTTGGCGCCGACGGAGTAGACGACGCCGCAGTTCGTGGACGCGCAGCTGCGGACGTTCGCTCCGGTCCAGGTGGTGACGGTAGCCTGGATGGTCGACTCGGACAGCGTTCTCCGGGTGTCCGTCCGACCGGGGTCGGAGGCCGCGACGGCGGGCGCGGCCATGGCCGCGGTGGCGAGCATGCCGGCCGCGATGGTCGTCAGTGCCTTGGTTCGCATGCGCATGGTGGTTGGTCCCCCTGTGTGGTGTGGTCTGCCGGGACATCCGGCGCGGAAGACGTTAACCAACGAGGAGTCGGCCCTTTTAGTCATGTACTCGCCAATTTGGACGCCCGGGGAGTCACCTGCCGTCAGGAGCGAGGGGCCGAGGCGACCGGACGGGATGAGCAGGACAGGCACGCGGTGCCGAACAGCGGACGGAGCGTCGAAGGGCGGTGGGGCGACGACACCGGAACGCACCGTACCGGTACCCCGCGCGTACTCGACGTGCACGTGAGCCGCCACGTGACGGGGGCCCCGAGGTGTGCCGTGAGGAAACGGCGTGAAAGGGGCCCGCTCGTCCCGGTGAACCTGCTCGCACTCCCCGCACCGCTCCATGCCCCACGCCGTGCCGGCCCCCGGCCGACCAGGTCCCGGACAGGTTCATGCTCCAGGAGGTGACCGGGGTGAGCTTCAGGATCCGCTGCTCCCGGGGTCACCGGCCCGCAGAAGCCTGCCGAGGTCGAAGGTGACGCGGACGCCGCTGATGCGGCCGTCTTCGACGTGCAGCCAACCGGCCACGGAGAAGGGGGCCGAACCACCACGGGGGTGCAGGTCGAACCAGGTCATGACGTCGCCGCCGTCGACCCACCGCTTGCGGAATTCGAGGGTGCCGGTGAGAGCGAAGATCCGGCTCAGGGACGCCTGGTACTGCTCGGCGCCGTCGATCCGCCCCAGGGGCCCGTGAACGATCACATCGGAAGCGAGTACGCCGGCCGGAGCAGCCGGCTCATTGGCCTGCGGGGCGCGCAGCGGCGCGAGTGCCTGGCTCCATGCGACGACCTGGTCGAGCATGGTGTCGAGCACCGGCAGGTTGTAGTCGCCCGGCGTGAACGTCGAGTGGTTCTCGAACTCGGTGGCGAAGGGCAGGACGACCTGGGCGCGTACGTCGGCCATCATCAGCTCCCCGGCCATCACCCGCAGGTGCTCCACGGCACGGACGCCGCCGTGGGCGCCGTAGGAGATGAAGCCGATGGCCTTGTTGTTCCACTCGGCGAACAGGTAGTCGATCGCGTTCTTCAGCACACCGCTGGTGCTGTGGTTGTACTCCGGCGTTATGACGATGAACCCGTCGAACGACGCGATCTTCTCGGCCCAGCGCCGGGTGTGTTCGTTCTGGTACTGGCCGAACGAGGGCGGCATCACCTCGTCGAGGTGGGGCAGCGGGAAGTCCCGCAGGAACCAGCGCAGCCCTCGGCGACCTCGCCCCGGCCGACGGGGCGCCCCTCGGCGCACAGGCCGCGCCGGAGGCCGACGCCACGGCCCTGATCCAGCTCTCCGGGCTGGTCCGGGACACCTTCCAGCGCGTCGCCGAGCGTCACGACCTGACTCCCGCGCAGGCTCGCATGCTCTGCGTCCTGGCGGAGAAGCCGCGCGGCATGGCCGAACTCGCCCGCCTCTTCGGCGTGGGCAAGGCCAACCTGACCGGACTCGTCGACCGGGCCGCCCAGCGCCACCTCGTCGAACGCTCACTCGTCCCCGGCGACCGCCGCGCCGTCCAGGTGGTCCTCACCGAAGACGGACGCCGCTCGGCCCTCGCCTTCCACCAGAACGTGGTCGAAGAGCTCGACCGGCTCCTCGCCCCACTGACCCCCGCGGTCTCGCGCCGAATTCCGGGAAAGCGCCGACGTCATCGCCAAGGCGGCCGGCCACCCCGGCACCTGACCTCCCCACCGGACCTGCTGACCGCCCGACGCCGCCTCGGCGCGCCCCGGACACAGAGTCCGAGTGAGGGCGGCTACCACTCCCCCGCATTCGACCGGTCACATGTCTCATGAGACATGTCGAAGGTTTCCCCCGGCCGACGGGAGGGTCACGCCGGCTCGGGCAGATCCATGAGCGCGAGTTCGGCCGGGTCGACCACGGCGGTGATCTCGGTGATGCGGCCGTCGGTGACGGTGAAGGCAAGGAGGGAGCGCGGGGTGCCGTCCTCGTTCCAGGAGAGGACGCCGGGGCGGCCGTTGACGGTCGCCGTGTGTCCTCGTGCCGCGCTGCCGGCGACGCGCGCGCGGGTGGCGACCTCGGTGGCCCCGATCGTGACGAACCGGCCGTTCGGGGTGTGGACGGTGAACTTCACCTCGGGGTGGAGAACGTGCAGTAGCTGCTCGAACCGGCCGTCGCGGGCCGCGGCCAGGAATGCCCGCACCACCTCGCGTTGCTGTCGCACGCCACCGGCCGACTGCCGGGCGGTCCGTACTTTCCTACGGGCGCGGCTGGTGAGCATCTTGGTCGCGTCGGCGGTTCTGCCGAGGATGGTGCCGACCTCCGCGTGGGACACGGCGAACACATCGTGCAGCACGAACGCCAGCCGCTCGTCCGGGCGCAGCGAGTCCAGGACGGTCAGGAGTGCGAGACCGACGGAGTCCCCGAGTGCCACGAGATCTTCCGGGGCGGGGGCGTCGTCGAGCGTCACGGTGTATTCGGGCAGCCGGTCGTCGAGGGCGACTTCCGGGCGAGTGCGGCCCGAGCGTAGGACATCGAGGCTGATGCGGCCGACCACGGTGGTCAGCCAGCCACCGAGGTTGTCGATGGCGTCGGCGTCCTGCCGGGAGAGACGCAGCCACGCCTCCTGGACCACGTCCTCCGCGTCGGCGTACGAGCCGAGCACGCGGTGCGCGACAGCTCGGAGCCGGTCGCGGTGGGCCTCGAAGGCCTCGGCGAGCGGATCCGTGGGATGAGCGCCGGACATGGTGTTACCTCCTTGGAAGCGGCTCCGTCATAGGGGTGACGGGCACCGGCCCGGAAACGTAACCCCCCTGATGAAGGAGAGCACCCTCCCATGGAGAACCGGCTCAAGAACAAGAACACCGACAGCTCCGATGTGTGGACCGCGATCGGGCACCTGCAGAAGGCGATCGCCGCCGGCGGCGTCGACCCGAAGCTGCTCGCACTGGTCCACCTGCGCGTCAGCCAGATCAACGGCTGTTCGGCGTGCGTCCACGCCGGTGTCGCCGGAGGGAAGAAGGCCGGTGACACCGACGAGCGGCTGCACAACGTGGCGGCATGGCGCGAGGCACCCTTCTACACCGACGCGGAGCGCGCCGCACTGGCACTGGCCGAGGCCGCCACCCGGCTTCAGGACGGTGCGGAAGGCGTCACCGACGCGGTCTGGGACGAGGCCAACGCCCATTTCACCGAGGAACAGATCGGCGCCGTCAACCTGGAGATCGCACTGACCAATTTCTTCAACCGGATCAACCGCACCATCAAGGAACCGGCCGGCCAGACCTGGAACTGAGCCGGCAAGGCTTCTACCACCTGACCGCACAGCAGTCGGGGTCTTCCACCCCCACTACCACGAGACGACTCATGCCGCTGATCCGCCGACGGGTGAGGACCATAGATGAGACAGGCGCCCGCCGCCCCCGCCGCCCCCGCCGCCCCTGAGCCTCAGAGCTGAGCGCGTGAGCCGGCGGGAGGTGACGGGGGCGATCCGGCGAGGAAGGCGCCGCCACCGGATCTCAGTCGATCCGGACACTCATGCCCGCGGCCAAGCAGCGATAGCGGGCGGGGACTCCGGGACCACGCTCGCCGAGGAAGCCCTCGACCATGGCGGTACCGATGTCGTTGAGGGCACCGTCATGCACGGCGTAGGCGTCGCGGGGCGCGACCTCGCGCAGATAGTCGATCAGATCACCGACGGTGGACCAGGGAGCGTGCACCGGCAGCAGCAGCGTGCCGACCGGGGTGCCGGGGACGGTCAGGGCGTCACCGGGATGGAAAACGGTTCCGTCCACCAGGAAGCCCACGTTGGGGATGCGCGGGACATCCGGGTGGATGACCGCGTGCCAGGCTCCGTGAACCGTGATGCCGAAGCCTGCGGCGCCGAAGGCGTCCCCCTCCCCGGTGACAACAACCTGCGCGCCGAGGCCGTCCAGTCGCTTCGCGACGGACGAGTTGGTCCAGATACGCAGTCCCGGACGCGCCGCGGCAGCCCGGCGCAGCGCCTCCTCCGAGAAGTGGTCGAAGTGCTCGTGCGTCACGAGCACCGCGTCGGCGCCTTCCAGCACCCTCGGGTCGGTCAGGCCGCCCGGGTCGATGACCAGACGGCGCCCCTCCTTCTCCAACCGCACACACGCATGACCGAACTTGGTGAGCTCCATGACCAGCACGCCCTTCTGTCTCCGATAACCAAACAACTCAGTTGTACAACTAAACTGTACAACTAAGTGCAAGAGGAGCGCTAGGATGGCCCCATGAACGAAGACGCACTGGCCGAAGAGCTGCGGCGGTCACTCGGCGAACTGGTCCGGGCTGTGCGTACCGTGGACACCATGCCGCCCGGCGAGGCCGCCGTCCTCGGATACCTCGACCGTGACGGCCCCTTGACCACAGCCGACCTCGCCCGTCTGCGCGGCGTCACACACCAGTCGGCCGCCAAATCGGTGAAGGAGCTCTCCACCGACGGCCTGGTCCGTGGCGAGCGCCATCCCGACGACGGCCGCAAGCTGCTGCTGCACCTCACCGACGCCGGCCGCTCCCGCCTCCAGCGGGAACGCGCTCTGCGCACAGACGCCCTCGGCGCCGCCATCCAGGAGACCTTCACGCCCGACGAGATACGGCGACTCAGCGAGTCCGTCGCCCTGCTGTCCCGCTTGACGGCCCGCCTCACCGGGAACTGACTGCCCGCCGCAGACCTCCCGGCGAGAGCCCGCGTCAACCCTCACCCGGCCGTCCCCGGCCGTCCCCGGCCATCCCCGGCCATCCCGTGCGGATGACAGCCCACCCGATCGCGAATCTCCTACAGACAGCATGGGAGTGAGCATGGAAGTCATCGGCGCAGCACACGTGACCGTGGGACTCGGACCGTTGATTCGGCAGTACGGCGGATGGACGGAGGGACCGCTTCCCGTACATGCTGGCCCGGTGGACACCGCTGCTTGGACCAGCGTTGTGGCTGCGGCCGCCGGGATCACGGGTGCCGCGGTAGGTGGCGGTTGCGCGATCCTGGCCAGCCGGTTGCAGACACAAGCTCTGCATCGGCAATGGCGCCGACAGGGACAGCGTGACGAGTACGCCACATTCATCGCAGCCGCTACCGCCCTCATCCACGAGCTCTGGAGTTTCGAGGGAGAGTGCGAACGAGGTGAAGTGTGGGGGTTCGAGATGTCGGAGAAGCACCAACTTCTGCGGTCGCTCTCCCTGAACCTGCTGGCACGCGTTCACCACATCGGGCTCGAAGGCCCACACGGCGTCATCCGGGCCACGTACGAGGTAGTCGATGCCCTCGACCGGGTTCTGGACGGCGTGATCGACATCGCGGAACACGTGGGCGACCAGAAGTGGTGCATGCACCCACGTCATGGACGAGGAAGGTGGATGCCCTCGTGGAATCAGTGGACACGGTGACGTCCCTCGCTCGTCGGACACTCGCATGACCGGGCGACCCACCGTCTGAGGACATCCCGCGGCACCGTCGCGCCTCCACAGCGACTGCCGTGCCGTCCTGACGGGTCGCCGGTGTCCCACTGGGGCCGGCTCCACGGGCAGTGCCCCGCACGCGCGCCACGCGCTTCCGATTCGGTGAACTCCACCACGCACGGCGCCTGGAAGTACTTCTACTTCTCCAACTGACCGGCCGTCGACGCGGGCGGGCCTCGCCGTAGGGCCCGGCTGCCGATGGTCCCGCCAGTGTCCACGAAGCCGGCAGGCTCAGCGCCTGGGCGGAAGCCGACCGGGGCTGAGCGGTGCAGAGGAACAGGGTGGTTCGGCCGTCGCCGTGAGGTACGAGCGTCTCGTACCTCACGGTGAGTCCGCCGACCAAGGGGTGCCGGAACCGACACGCCCGCCAGGCGGGCGACCTCCTCCCGCCGAAGGCCGGGCAGGCGCCGGACGCGGCTGTCCTGCCCGCTCGGGATCGCAGTGGGCGCGGGAGCGCTTGAGGAAGTCCGCGAGCTCCCCAGGGCAGCAACGTGGCCGCCGCGCCCCGCTCCGTCGAGCGCCTGACGACCGCGCCGGGCAGCACAGCCGACACCGGCCGGCTCCTCGCGCTGACCGTGGACCTGACGGACGAGGCTCAGGTCAAGGGTGCGTGGAGCGGGCGACGGAGCGCTTCGGCCGTCTGGACGTCGTCGTCGACAACGCGGGCTACGGCTACTCGCGGCCGTCGAGGAGACCGGTGCCGAGGCCGTGCGGGACATGCTCGACGTCCAGGTCGTCGGGGTGTGAACGTGCTGCGCGCGGCACCGGTGCCGTCACCTCGGGCGGGGACTCGGCCGCGGGGACGGTGTCGGGGTGCCGGTCGAAGAACTTCCGGGCCAGGCCCGGTCGTCCGCACTCAGCGCCTCTTCGGCCGCCTCGAACTGGAAGTACGACAGGTACCACGATCGCTTGCGCCGGTCGAGGACGGGATCGATGAAGAAGCCGTTGAGGTGGCTGACATTCTCCGAGATGGGACCGAGGACCGCTCGGGGTTGAGGGCCGCGAGCATCCACGCCGGGAGGCTGCCGCGGTCGCCGCCCTCCACGTGGAACGTCTCCGGGCCCAGGGCGTCCACCACGGCCAGGGCGCGTTCGTAGTAGTCGCGGCCGGAGTGGAGTTCCACCTTCTCAGGGCGGTCGGAGCAACAGGGACAGTCCCTGCGGCTGCGTCTTGTGGTCCGTCTTCGCGCCACCGCACGTCACATCGCGGAACGTGGCGACGTCCAGCCGCTCCGCCAGCTCGTGCGGGTGCGGGTAGTTCTGCGTGGAGCGGCCGCAGGCCAGCGGCCCCGTGGGCCAGGGAATCAGCGGACCCGAGGCCACCGAGTCGCCGAGGGCCACGTACACCTCCCCCGCCGCGGACTCGGCGACGGCGACGGCGACGGCGGTGGCGGCGGTGGCGGCGGTAGCGGCGGGCGCTCCCGTCAGCAGCCCGGCCACCAGACCCGCGCCGAGCGCGCGTTTGACCATGCGGGTGATTCCTTTGCGGTACGACCTGTTCACTGCGGCTCCCGAAGTCCGAGGACGGTATGGCGGCAAGCTGTGCGAGGCGCGGTACGGGAGAAACGGTGCGGATACGCTTCCGCGGCGGTGGATGCGGATCCGCGCCGGCGTCGGAGCTGGAGCGGAAGGTGCCGCTGGTCATCTTGCAGTCCTCCGGGGCCCTGCCTAACTGGGCGGTAACGCAGACTTCGCCGACGTGCCGGTGACCGCCTCGGCCGAGACGGCCGAACCGCCCGGGATACCGGCGGCCGTCGCCCGTACCGCCGAGGTCGTCGCCCTCGTACGCCGCTCCGGCCGGTCAGCCGGCCTCTACCGGCTGGCCGACGTCCTCCTCGACTACCAGCTGAGCCGCCCCGGCGAGCCCTGCACGGCCTGGCCTCCCTGCTGCGGCCCCTGGAGGGCAGACCGGGCCTCCTGCGGACCCTGGAGACCCGTCTCGCGCGCGAACTGGACCGCCGCGCCACCGCCGCGTCGCTCCACATCCACCCCAACACGGTCGACTACCGACTGCGCCGCATCACCACCCTCACCGGCCTGTCGCCGACCCGCCCCCTGGATCTCCAGCACCTGGGCGCGGCCCTCGTCGCACGCCGGTCACTGCGCCCGGACGGCTGACTCCCCGGACGCGGCGGCTCCGGCACGGTCTCCCGCGGGGGCAGAACCGGGTTCAGGCGGATGCGCGGGCGATGATGCCCGCGGTGAGCGTGGCCAGCATCTCCCGCAGGGCGGTCACGAAGTCCAGCTTGAACGCGGTGAGTGAGGGGTCGGCTTCGTAGGCGGCGAGCATCGCCGCAGAGGGCCGTGCGTGGGTCCACACGGCACCGATGGCCATGATCATGGCTGCGGTCAACTGCGGTGCGGCGTCACCCAGTTCAGGAAGGTACTGGTGGGCCAACGCCGCGATGTCTGCGACGTTGGCCACGGCCGCGCGCTTGTAGCCGGCGGCCACCAGCGGGGAGACGTTGTGTTCCAGTACCCCCGCCTGCGCGCTCAGCAGGTCGCACAGGACCCGGCGTGGGGCGAGGGAGCCCGCGACGACGGCGGCGAACTGCTCCGCACGCCGACTCACCGGAGCCTCACGGTCGATGCCGGCGTGCGCGAGGGCAGGCAGGTCGGCCACCCACTGCCGCCAGGCGCGGTCGAGCAACTCCAGCAGGATCGCCTCACGCGATTCGAAGTAGCGCAGCACGTTGGACTTCGCCAGCCCGACACGGCGGCTCAGCTCGTTGAGGCTGATCTCGCCGATGGGCATCTCGTCGAGCATGGCGGCGGCGGTGTCCAGGATGGCCTGGCGCCGCACCTCACGCTGCTCCTCACTCCGCGCGCGCTGGAAGTTCGTCATGCCCCCAGATTACAGACAGCCGGTCTTTTGACATCAGACCGGCGGTCTCCTACGTTGGGACCACCCCAAAAGACCGCCGGTCTGAAATGGGGCGTCGGCCTGGCCCGCGTACCAGGACCGACGCCCTTCATCGACGAAGTCGGCAAACGAACCCGAGGAGCGTGACAACGGTGAACCACTGGACACCCGACGACATCCCCGACCAGACCGGCCGCACCGCGCTGATCACCGGCGGGAACAGCGGGATCGGACTCGAGACCGCCCGCGCGCTCGCCCGGCACGGGGCCCGCGTCATCCTGGCCGGCCGCAGCCGGCCCAAGCTGGACCAGGCCGCGGAGGCCGTGCGCGCCGCGGCCCCCGAGGCCCGGACGGACACCCTCGTGCTCGACCTCTCCGACCTCTCCTCCGTCCGCGACGCGGCCACCCGCATCGCCGAGACCGAGACGGTCGACCTGCTCATCAACAACGCCGGCGTGATGAACCTGCCCGAGCGGCGAACCACCCACGACGGCCTCGAAATGACGGTCGGCACCAATCACCTCGGCCACTTCGCCTTCGACGCCCAGGTCTGGCCCGCCGTGCGCCGCTCGCCCGCACCGCGCGTGGTCACCGTCAGCGCCATCGCGGCGCGCTGGCCGGCGGGCAGGCTGGACGACCTGATGAGCGAGAAGAGCTACCGCCCCATGGGCGCTTACGCCAAGTCCAAGCGCGCCAACATCGTCTACACCCTCGAACTCGCGCGCCGCACCGCGGGCAGCCCCGTCGAGGCGCTCGTCGTCCACCCGGGGTCGGCGATGACCGGCTTGCAGCAGCACGGCACCGGACCCCTGAGCCGCGTGGTCACCCCGATCGCCGCACGCCTGCTCATGGGCTCGGCCGAGGGTGGCGCCTGGCCCTCCCTGTACGCGGCGACCAGCCCGCACGTCCGGACGGGCCAGTTCATCGGCCCCGCCGGACGCGACCAGACCTCCGGCACCCCCGAGCCCGCCAAGCTCCCCACCGGCGCCGACGACCCCGCGCAGGGCAGCCGGCTGTGGGCGGCGAGCGAACAGCTCACAGGTGTCCCTTTCGACCTCGAAGCCGGGGCTGCCGTCTAGGGTCCGGTCCGTCTTCTCCGGGCGGCTGCCCTTTCCGGCGAGGGCTGCTCGGGAAGGAGGGTGGCCCGGGATGGAGGTGCCGGGGTGTGTCAGGCTCCGGCTGCCCAGTCGCGCAGAGCGTCCTTGTCGGCGAAGCGGGTGACGTTCTTGTCGAGGGGGTGCGAGGTGTGCTGGTGGAAGAGCCAGTCACTTGTGATGCGGGGTTTACCGGCGGTGACGTAGTCCGCGATCCACAGGCCGTCGCCGACGTAGGAGGTGGTGTCGGTGTTCAGCCAGAAATCCCGGTTGGTGTAGAGGATCACCCTGCTGTTCGGGCGGTGTCGCCTCACCCGGCGGATGAAGCGGTCCTTGTCCTTGTCGCTGGCATGACTGCCGTTGGCGGTCGTCTCCCAGTCCACGGCCAGCACGTCCCCGCTGCGGTCGGGCACCTTCGCGAGGAAGTGCCGTGCCTGAGCGCGGATTCGGTCGGGCCACAGGAAGTGGTAGTAGCCGACGACCAGTCCGGCCCGGCGCGCGGTACGCGCCTGCGCCTCCAGGTGCGGGTTGGTGTAGGTGCGGCCCTCGGTCGCCTTGATGAAGGCGAAGGAGAGGCCGCGGGTGTCGTAGGACGCGGACTGGAAGCCGCTGACGTCGATGCCGTGCAGCATAGGAAGTCTCCTTGTCGATTTGTGGGGGGTGAGCCGTCTCCGGGGCCTCTGCGGGAGGGGAAGGGAAGGGGGAGGGAGCGGTGTCGGGGCAGTCGGTACTGGCGAGCGGCGGTCGGCGATGGGCGGTCAGCGGGCGGTATGTCAGCTGCCGGGCATCTCAGCCGGGTGCCGCAGTCGCCGCGTCAGGAGGTACAGGTCTCCGGCGTTCTCGGCCGTCTAGGCGCAGACGAGGGTGCCGAGGGGCCCGCCGTTGCCGGCCGGGCCGCCGAGTATGCCGCCGAGGAGCCGGCCGAGAGGAGGTTCGACGAGGCTGTTCATGTGCGTCTCCACTGGTCCGGGCGCACCGTGGTCCGATGCGCGACCTGCCGACTCACCGTGTTCTCCGTTTCCGCATGAACACGCTCAAAGTCTTCCGGAGTCACCCATGCGAGCGGTCCGACAGGGACAGGAACGCCTTGTATGCCGTACGTACGTTCCCGCATCGCCCTGACATTCGGTCAGCGGTATTGACGAGGACGGCGCCACGCCCACCGGTGTCCGCGGGTCAGCCGGCCAGCGCGGGATACGGGGTCAGGCGCGCAGGTGTGTCCGCCGAAGGCTTCGCGATCGAGGTGACGGCGAGACGGCGGGAGCGTCCTCAAAGTTCTTGCTCCCCGGGGCGCCATACGTACCGGACATCCGGCTCACGTTCCTCGTTGCGGTGCCCGTCGGTGAACTCGGCGGCGATGAAGCCGTGCCGCTCGTAGAAGCGACGGGCCGACTCGTTGATCTGGAAGGTCCACAGTGCCAACCCGGCCGGGCGACGCTGCTTCGCCAGGTGCAGGAGGCGACCGCCGATGCCCCGGCCCTGCCGGTCCGGATCGAGGTAGAGCTGTTCCAGATCCTCGCCGTCCAGCACCATCATCCCGGCCACCGAGCCATCGATTGTCGCCACCCACGTCTCCTGGCCCGGCACGACCACCTCACGGAACCAGGAGCGGACCTGGTCATCCGTATGCGCCCGGCGCACGCCCGGAAGCGCCGCCGCGAAGGCACGCAGCCACACATCGGCCACCGCGGCGGCGTCGGAGGCGACCGCACGTCGGATGACAGCGTTGTTGATCTCCACAGCCACGCATGCTCGCAGACACACGACGCGGCCGCATCCGACTTCTTACGAGCGGCACAAGCGGGTCCACGCCTCCGGCGTCCGCCACCGCTTCGTGGTGGACGACGCGCCCTTCGCCCGCCTGAGGGCGTGACGCCCCTCCCCCACACCCGGCGCCGGACCTCTTGGGTGTCCGGAACTCATCCACCGGGCGCCCCAGCGGATGCCGTGTCCCGCCCGTACCCGAAACGTGAGAACCATGACCGACTGGAACGAATCCGACCTGAGCGGCATCGGCGCGGCCGAGGAACTGCACCTGGAGACCGGACGCGCCGACGGTACTCTGCGCGCCCCGGTGACCATGTGGGTGGTACGGATCGACAACCGGCTCTACGTCCGCTCGGTCAAGGGCGTCGACGGTGCTTGGTACCGGGGCACCCGCAGCCGTACGGCCGGTACACCGGCATCGTCGAACACGTCCTGACTGACCGTGCCCGTGCCTCCACGCTGGGCCTCCAACCCCGCCACCGAAGCTCATCCGAGGTGCACGGTCCCAAGCGGGGAGACGTGGTCGTCGCCCCGTTCGTCTGGGCCGACAACACCTGCGCCTACTGCCGTGAGGGCCTGCAGACCTCCTGCCCGCACGGCGGCCAGTGGCTAGTGAACGGCGTCGACGGCGGCCAGGGCCAAGCCGCCCGCGTGCCCCTGGCCGACGGCACCCTTGTCAAGCTGCCCGTCGCCGAGGACTCCGGCCTCCTTCCGGACCCTCCCCACCCTCTCCGACGTGCTGTGCACCGGCTACCACGCGGCCCGCACCGCGGGCGTCCGCCCCGGCGACAGCGTCACCGTCATCGGGGACGGCGCCGTCGGTCTGTCCGCCGTGATCTCCGCCAAGCTGCTCGGCGCCGAGCAGATCATCCTCATGGGCCGCCATCAGCCCCGCACCGACCTCGGCATCGACTTCGGCGCCACCGATGTCGTCACCCGGCGCGGGGACGAGGGCGTCGCCCGGGTCGCGACGGCGGCACCGTCAGCCGTGTCGGCGCACCCCAGTTCACCGACGTGCCGTTCGGCTTCGCCGACTTCATGCGCAACATCACCCTCACCGCGGCGTCGCCCCCGCCCGCGCCTACATCGAGGAACTGATGTCGCACATCCTCGACGGCTCGATCCGTCCCGGCCGCGTCTTCGACCTAACGGTCTCCCTGGAGGACATCGCCGACGGCTACCGCGCCATGAACGACCGTGAGGCACTGAAGACGCTGGTACGCCCGTGACCGCCCGCAAGCCGGACCCGGCCGCTGTGACCACGCACGAGCGGCTGTTCCCCGGTCGTCACATCTCCACTTTCGCCGTCACCGACCCGAAGCTCCTCTCATCGAGTACCTCGGCGACTTCGCGTTCGACGAGGTCCTGCGGCACACTGCGGAGATGCTGGAGCGCACCCGTCTCGTCACCGGCGTCAGCAGCGGCTTCGGCCATGCCCTGGCGGCCCGGCTCCCGGAGCGTGGCGCCCGTGTCATCGACGCCGTCCGCTCCCGGGACAGGGCCACTACCCTGCTGGAGAAGCAGTACGTACCCTGTCATGCCCGTGTGGGGGAAGTCCTGCGCGAGCGGCCGTCGAGGGCCCCGCGGACCATGCGTGACCGGAGCGGTGACCGGGCCGGGCCTGGTCAAGCCGGACCGGGCCGGCGCCGGACCCGTCAGACGGCGGCCCAGCCGTCATCGACCGGGACCACCGCGCCGTTGATGAAGGAGACAGGGTCGGAGGCGAGGCAGACGATGGCGTCCGCTTGCTCGTCGGCGCTGCCACGGCGGCCGGTGTTGCCGCGGATGAGGGCGCCGGCGACGGACTCGTGCACAGCGGTGAGTCGGATGGATCGACCGGAGGCGTCGTCGAGGTCGGTGACGCACTCACGGTGAAGATCATCAAGGTCGATCTCGCCCCGCGTCGCACCGTTCTGTCTCAGACGCGGGCCCGCACATCCCGCCATCAGGGAGATCGCCATTCCTGACGATACGGCTGCCCACACGCCCGGGGAAGACACCTTCGGACTCGCCTGGTGGACAGAGGACCCCGCGCGCTGGGACCTCCTGCGGTTCGAAGCGGCCTACGACGAGACCGGCCTGCCCCTGGACCGGTGGTGGAAGGACCGCAGGGACGTCCTGTACGCACTCATCCTCTGCCCGGGGCCGGTCGACCACGACTTCGCCCGCTTCCTGCTTGAGCAGGAGGTGCGGTTCCACCGCCACAGTTGGGGCTTCAGCCACACCATCGAGGCCGCAGCGCTCCTGCTCGCCGAGCACCGCCGGCCCGATGACGTCTGGTGCCTGTGGCAGGCGGTCACCGCCAGCTTCGACACCTGGTACGGCCTGCCCCACCGCCTCCTGTTCACCGGGGGAGGAACGACCCGCACGATCGCCTACGTCGCCGGCTCCGGCCACGAACAACAGGACAACCTACTGGGGCACCTTCGAAAACTCGCCGAGGCGACCGACGACGACGTCTCCACGCTCCTCGCGCAACGCCGCGGCTACTACGCCGACACGCTGCGCTAGCCGGCCCCGATCGTGCTGCCTCCCTGGAAGAGGGAAACAAGCCAAGCCGGCAGATGACCTGGCCGTGGGGTGCCGCCCGACGGGAGAGCACACCCGCTGGACACGCGCCTGCATCCACCACCCCGTCATCGAGGCCCTGGGCCTCGACGAACGGCACAAGGACTCCTCCACCACCTGCCTCCCGCTCGACGAGACCGTCCCGCTCGGCACAACCGTCCCGCTCGCGGCGTGGTCCACGAGGACTGGATTCCCCATCCCCCATCCCCCGTCCCCCATCCCCGACAAGGGGGCCCAGCGCGTCAGGCGAGGCGTGCGATCGTCCCGATCTCCAGAGCGGTCTACATCGCGCCGTCCGGTCCCTGGGTGATGCCGTGGGGCTCGGAGGACGGGCTGGGGAGATCGTGTTCGTCGATACGGCCGTCGGGAGTGATCCGGCCGACGCGGTTGGCTCCCCACTCGGTAAACCAGCAATTCCCGTCAGCGCCGGCGGCGATGGCGTGCGGACGTGACGTGGGGTCGGGCAGGGCGAATTCCGTGATCTTCCCGTCCGGGGTGATGCGTCCGATCCGGCCGGTTCCGATCTCGACGAACCACAGGGCGCCGTCGACGCCGGCTGTGATGCCGACGGGGGCGCTGGCAGGTGTCGGCAGCGCGTGGACGGTGACGGCGCCGTCGCGTGCGACAGCGCCGATCGCGTTCGCCTGGTTCATCGTGAACCACAGCCGGTCGTCCGGGCCGGCGACGATGGCTGACGGGAAGGCTCCCGTCATGGGAAGGGGGAACTCGGTGACGTGACCGTCGGTCGTGATTCGGCCGATGCGGTCGGCACTGGTCTCGGTGAACCAGAGTGCGTCGTCGGGACCCACCGCGATCCCAAACGGCCCCGCGTCCGGCGTCGGCAGCGGGAACGAGGTGATGTCCCCGGCCGTGGTGATGCGGCCGATGCGGTGGCTGCGGAACTCGGTGAACCACAGTGCGTCATCGGGCCCCGCTGTGATGATCGACGGCCCGCCGGAAGCCGGTTCGAGCTGGTAGGAGATGTGGTCGCCGTCGGGCGTGATCCGGCCGATCCGTCCGTGATGGACCGTGACTACTCCCCCTCGTGAACGAGGGGGCTTCTCGTCAAGCTGGTTGAGCTTGGCGACGGGCCAGCCCGGCCCGCAGAACGTTGGAAGCCCCCACGACGTCGGCGTGCGCGCGGTGGCCGCAGTCGGTGCAGTGGAACT
>NZ_JAVRHI010000170.1:0-20788 GCF_034105845.1 Streptomyces sp. CRN 30
CAGGTCCTCACGGGAGGCGAAGCGCCGGTAGACGGTGCGCCGGTCCACTCCCGCCTCGGTGGCGATGCTCGCGATGCTCGCGCCGGGGTCGGCGGCGAGCATGCGCGCCCCCGTGGTCAGAACGGCTTCCAGGTTGCGTGCGGCGTCGGCTCTCATGGGCCAAGAGTACCGCCGGAGAGGCAAGTTATTCACTTCTCTCTACGTCTATGTGCATCTAGTCGAGACAAGTGCTACATTGAAGTAGCAGTTAACGAGGAAGCAGTGCAGCGAGAAACTGGAGAAAGCGCATGATCACCTACGACCGGCTCTTCATCGGCGGTTCCTGGGTCGAGCCCAGCGACCCGGAGCTGCTCGACATCACCTCCCCCCACGACCGCTCGGTGATCGCCCGCGCCGCCCAGGCACAGCCCGCCGACATCGACCGCGCCGTCGCCGCCGCCCGCGAGTCCTTCGACGAGGGCACCTGGCGGCTCACCCCGCCCGCCGAGCGGATCGCGCTGCTGCGCCGCTTCAACGCGCTGCGCGAGGAGAACGCGGAGAAGATCGCCGCTCTGATCACCCTGGAGAACGGCTCGGCCGGCTGGTTCACCCGCGCCGGACAGCCGGGTCTCACCCGGCAGGCCAACGCCTATCTGAAGGCCGCCGAGGAGTTCGGCTGGGAGGAGACGTTCGTCCCGTCCGACCCGGCCTCCCCGGTGCGCAGCGTGGTGCGCCGCGAGGCGGTCGGCGTGGTCGCCGCCGTCATCCCGTGGAACTCGCCGTTCTCCTCTGCCACCTCGAAGATCATCCCGGCGCTGGTGGCCGGAAACTCCGTGGTCCTGAAGGTCTCCCCGGAGAACTCCCCGAGCATGGGTTTCCTCGCCGAGCTGCTGGAGCGGGTGGGGCTGCCCGAGGGCGTCATCAGCGTCGTCCCCGCCGACCGGGAGACCAGCGAGTACCTGGTCAGGCACCCCGACGTCGACAAGATCGCCTTCACCGGCTCGACCCGCGCCGGGCGCCGCATCGCCTCGCTCGCGGGTGAGCAGCTCAAGCGGGTCAGTCTGGAGCTGGGCGGCAAGTCCGCCGCGATCATCCTGCCCGACGCTGACATCGCCAAGGCCGTCACGGGCGTCAAGTTCGGCTCGCTGCTCAACAACGCCGAGTCCTGCATCGCGCAGACCCGCATCCTCGCCCCGCGCAGCCGCTACGAGGAGGTCGTCGCCGGACTGAAGGAGCTGATCGAGTCGCTGAAGGTCGGCGACCCGAACGACCCCGACACCTTCATCGGCCCGATGATCCGCCCCGACCAGCAGGAACGGGTGATCAGCTACATCAAGCTCGGCATCGAGGAGGGCGCCCGCCTGGTCACCGGCGGCCCGGAGATCCCCGAGGGCCTGGAGAAGGGCAACTACGTCACGCCTACCCTCTTCGCCGACGTCGACAACTCCATGCGGATCGCCCAGGAGGAGATCTTCGGCCCGGTGCTGGTCGTCATCGCCTACGACGACGAGGACGACGCCGTCCGCATCGCCAACGACTCCGAGTACGGCCTCTCCGGCGGCGTCTGGTCCGCCGACGAGGAGCACGCCCTCGCCGTCGCCTGCCGCGTCCGCACCGGCACCATCACCGTCAACGGCGCCTCGGTCGCCTTCGACGGCCCGTTCGGCGGCTTCAAGGCCAGCGGCATCGGCCGCGAGTACGGCTCGGTCGGCCTCGGCACGTACACCGAGTACAAGACGATCACCGTCTGACCGCGCGGACGCGCCGGAAAACGCCGACGGCGGCAGGTGGACCCGACCACCTGCCGCCGGCGCGGCGTTCTCGGCCGTTACCGGCCGTACTCGGCTGTGCCCAGCCGTGCTGATCTCGCTCAGAGGACGGCGTTGTCGGCGGCGCCGGGGAAGTCGGTGCTGAACGCCCGGTCCCGGCCGGCCTCGAACTCCGCGCGGAGCTGGTCGAGCTTGACGCCGATACGCCGCTGGGCGTCACTGCCCAGGACGACCCAGTGCGGCAGCTCCGGCGCGGTCACGGCCTGGCGGATCGCCTCGGCGGCACGCTCCGGGTCGCCGGGGAACATCTCCGGGGTGAGGTTTCCCATCATCGCGCGGAACGCCCCGGCCGTGGCGGCGTAGTCCTCGATGGCCTCGCCGGACGCCTTCGTCCGGTTCTCGATGCCGGTACGGAACGAACCCGGCTGGATGATCATCGCGTGCAGGCCGATCGGCTCGATCTCCTGCCACAGCGACTCGGTGAAGCCCTCCAGCGCGAACTTGCTGGCGGAGTAGTAGCCGTTGGCCGGGAGGCTGGCCAGGCCGTCCATGGAGGAGACGTTGACGACGATGCCGCTGCGCCGCGTCCGCATGCCGGGCAGCACGGCCCGGGTCAGCTCGACGGCGCCGAAGAAGTTGACCTCGAACAGCCGGCGGTAGTCGCTCTCCTCCTGCTCCTCCAGGGCGCCGACGAAGTCGATCGCGGCGTTGTTGACCAGGATGTCGATCGCGCCGAACCGCTCCTCGGCGGCGCGCACGGCGGCCTCGCGGTCGGCGGGGACGGTCACGTCGAGCTTGACCGCCAGCGCCGTCTCCGGGTAGCGGGAGGCCAGTTCGGTGGTGGCCGCGGTCGAACTGGCGGTCGCGACCACCCGGTCGCCGTGGGCCAGGACGTGTTCGGCGAGCGCCTTGCCCAGGCCGCTGGAGGCGCCGGTGATGAGCCAGGTCTTGGAGGACATGTGTGAATTCCCTTCCGGGTTGGAACGAGTCGGGTGTGTGTGCGGTGTGTGTGCTTATGCCGGGAAGTCGGCCGCAGCGCTGGCCGCCGCCCACGTACGGGTCTCGACGGCCCGTACCTCGCCCGCTTCGAGCGCGGCGGTGACGGCCGCGGCGCCCAGCAGCAGCCGGCGCGGCGGGTCGTCGTCGGCGACCACGTCGATGAGGACCTGGGCCGCGCGGACCGGGTCGCCGGGCTGGACGCCGTTGTTCTCGGCCCGGTAGGTGTTCATGGCGCCGACGGTCGCCTCGTAGTCGGGGCCGACCGCGTGCAGTTCCATCGAGGAGCCCTGCCAGTCGGTGCGGAAGGCGCCCGGTTCGACGATGACGACCCGGACACCGAACGGGGCGACCTCGTTGGCCAGCACCTCCGAGAAGCCCTCCACGGCGAACTTCGCGCTCTGGTAGGCGCCCATGCCGGGGGTGCCGCCGACCCGGCCGCCGAGCGAGGAGAACTGTACGAACGTCCCCCGACCGCTGCTCGCGCAGTACGGGCAGGGCGGCCCGGGTGACGTTGACGACGCCGAAGAAGTTCGCCTCGAACTGGGCGCGGAAGTCGTCCTCCGCCATCTCCTCGATGGGCGCGCTGTTGGCGTAGCCGGCGTTGTTCACCACCACGTCCAGGGAGCCGAAGACGTCGACGGCCGACCGGACGGCGCTCCTCGCCGCGGCGGCGTCGGTGACGTCGAGGGCGACCGGGAGCACCCGGTCGCCGTGGCGGGTGACGAGGTCCGTGAGCTGCTCCGGGCGCCGGGCCGTCGCGACCAGCCGGTCACCGGCCGCCAGGACCGCTTCCGCGAGGGCACGCCCGAAACCTCGGGACGCGCCGGTGATCAACCATGCGCGAGACATACTGTGTCCTTTGCCGAAAACCAGGATGAACAGAGCAAGGTGCCGCATAGCGGCGGCTGTCTCCCACTGTCGACGTGTGCACGGCGTGCGGCGTCCGTCGTTTGACTGCCAGTCGTCCGGGCGGTGGCGGACGCGGGCCCGGGAAATACGTCATCGGACCGACAGCCATTGCGGAGCAGGCAGGCGTCTCCCGGGCGACGTTCTACGCGCACTTCCACGGCAAGGCGGAGGTCCTCGTCCACCTCGCCGACGAGCTGCGGAAGTCACTGCCGGCGCCGGCCCGGCAGTGGGAGCCGGGCACCGGGGATGACGGGCTCGGCCGGCTGACCCGGTTCCTCACGGACGTGATCTCCCTGCACCGCGCCCACCGGGGCGCGCTCGGACCAGGCCATTGCCCAGCACATCGCGGCCGACGACGGCAGCGGCGACGCGGCCCTCGCCCGGGAAATCGCCGCGATCTGGTGGTACGGCGCCTACCGACGGCCCCGTTCACCGGCGGCGGCGACAAAACGTGAACGTCCTGGGGCCTGCGACTCGTAGGGGGAGTAGGGGACACATCCGCTGCCGCCCGCCGCACCGCCTCGAAACCCTGAGATGCCCACACGTACCACACGCACACGTGCCCGGAGCGCGACCACCGGTCCGCTCCGCGCCGCCGTCCTCGCCGCCCTCCTCACGGCCGGCTGCGCCACCGCCGACGATCCTCACCCCGCCGGGGTACTGGACCCCGGCGGACCGGGTGACGGTGAATTCCCTGACCGGCGCGGAGGGCGTGGCCACCCGCGCCGACGGCACCGTCCTCACTCGCGGGCCTGGCAGCATCCCGGTGTCGGTCCGGGCGCACGGCTTCCACCATGTCGGGGACCCGGACGTCGTGGACGGCCACGTCTTCGACGCCTACCAGGGCCCGGAACCGGGCTCGGCGAAGATGTTCCTGGTCACCCGGTCGGACGGGAAGCGTCTGGAGTACCGGCACGAGCTGGACGCGGGGGAGCTGTACAACAACTCCCTCGCCACCGTCTCACCCGACCACCAGTGGCTGGTCTCCGGCGAGTTCGGCGTCCAGCGGCGGTTGCAGGTCTTTCCCGCGCCGCTGCTGAACGAGTCCACTCCCGCCACCGGCGGCGCGCTGCCGCAGGCCGGGCAGATCACCCTCGACCGCCCGGTCGAGGACGTCCAGTCCTGCGACTTCTTCTCCGCCCGGCGCCTGGTGTGCGACGCCGGCCAGGGCCGGGTCTTCCAGGTCGACCTGGACCGCGCGGTCGACGGCGAACCCGGCGCGGGAAAGGTGACCGATGTACTGAATCTGCCGAAGATCAGCAAGTGCTCGGGCGCCTACGAGGCCGAGGGCCTCGACTACGACACGAAGACGAAGACGCTACGCGCCTCCATGCTCTCCCCGGGCCTGTGCAAAGGGGCGACGGTGATCTTCTCTTACCACTGGACGAGGAAGTGACCCATATGAGAGACACGGTGATGTCCACCGGCACCGAGGCGCACGGCAGCGCTCCGGCCCCCCTGTCGGTGCTCGACCTGTCGGTGGTGGGGGAACGCGCAGGCGCCGTCGAGGCACTGACGCAGACCGTCGCCCTGGCGCAGGAGGCCGAGCGCCTGGGATACCGGCGGCTGTGGGTCGCTGAGCACCACAGCTACCCGGCGTCGGCGAGCCCCGCCCCGGCGGTGCTGCTCGCCCATCTCGCCGCGGTGACCCGCCGGATCAGACTCGGGTCGGGAGGGGTCATGCTGATCAACCACGCGCCCCTGGTGATCGTCGAGCAGTTCGGCGTGCTCGACACCCTGTACCCCGGGCGTATCGACCTCGGGGTGGGCCGTGCCCCGGGCGGTCTGCCCACGGTCGCCCAGGCGCTGCGCCGGCCCTCCGACGATCCGGGCCCGGACGCGTTCGAAGCCCAGATGGAGGAGGTGCTGGGCTTCCTCGGCGCCGGCCCCGGCTTCCCCGCCGGCCACCCCTATCGCCGTGACCAGGTGCACGTGGTGCCCGCCGCGACCGGCCTGCCGGTGTGGATGCTCGGGTCGGGAACGACGGGAGCGAGGGTGGCCGCACGGCTCGGCCTGCCGTTCGTGGCGGCGCACCACATCAACGCGGCGCAGGTGTCCCGGGCCATCGAGGTCTACCGCGAGGAATTCCGCCCCTCGGCGACGCTGTCCGAGCCGTACCTGATGGTCTCGGCCAACGTCGTGTGCGCCGGGACGGAGGCCGAGGCCCTCGCCCATGCCCGGTCGCGTCCGCTGATGCTGACTCTCGCCCGGCAGGGCAAGCTGACCACGCTGCCCTCGCCCGAGACGGCGGCGGCCTACCCGTACACGGACGAGGAACGGCAGGTCGCCGAAGAGTTGCTGGCGTCCGGCGTGCACGGCACACCGGACCAGGTGCGGGCCGGTCTGACGGAACTGCGGGAGAGCACCGGTGCCGACGAACTGATGCTCGTTTCGATGATCCACGACTTCCCGGCCCGGCTGCGCTCCCTCACGCTGGTGGCGGAGGAGTTCGCCCTCGACTGCGGGTCCGGCGACTGACGAAGAGCGACCGACGAGGGGCGGCTGATGGAGGGCGGCTGACGAGGGGCGGCTGATGGAGGGCGGCTGACGCGAGACCGTCCTCACCTCGCAGCGGTGGCCCGGCCGGGGACGCTCGTCCCCGGCCGGGCCACCACCGTCAGTGCTCCGGCCGGACAGGTCAGGCGGAAACCACCCGGTAGCTCAGCGCCGGGGCCGGAAGGTCCGACTGCGCCAGGGAGCCGCTGGCCCACGCCGAGCCGGTGCAGCCGGCGCCGGTGTACACGACGACGGAGGCCGACCCGTTGACGACCTGGACCGACTTGGCCGACTGGGACAGGGTGTGGCAGGTGCCGAAGTCACCGAGGTCGACCTCGGTGACGGTACCCGTACCGCCGGTGCCCGAGTAGAGGTACGCGCCCTCTTGCAGCGGAGGCCAGTCGGCGGCGCTCGCCGTCCCGGCGCCGACGCCGATCAGGACCACGGCAACGGTCGCGGCGGCGGCAGCGGTACGGAGTTTCGCCTTGGGGGAGAACATACGACCCACCCTCTCTGGTGTGTGCCGACGCCGGGAAGACATCGGCACGACTGGTTCGATCGTGTGTGGCCGGCCGAAGAAGATCTTTGCACCTTCAACCATGCAAGGGAAGGGTGAAACCGGTCACGGGACATACGTGTCAAGCCGACGCGGGCACACCCCACTTCTGCTGCGCCGAGCCACCGCAGGTCCAGATCTGTAGCTTCGTGCCGTTGGCCGAGCTGGCGTCGGTGGCGTCCAGGCAGCGGCCGGACAAGGTGTTGACCAGGCTGTTGTCCGCGCCCGGCGTCCACTTCTGCCCGTTGCTCCCGTCGCACACCTGGACCGTGACCGCCGTACCGCTGGCCGTGGCGTTGTTGGCGACGCCCAGGCAGTCGCCGAGCACCTGCACGCTCCCGTCGGCCGCGACCGACCAGTCCTGCGAGACACCCGTACCGCAGGTGTTCAACTGGACTGCCGTACCGGCGGCGTTGGTCGAGCCGGACCCGCCCAGGTCGACGCACTTGCCGCCGAGCCCCGTGACATGACCGGTCGGCACCCCGGCGGGCAGCTGCCAGCGCTGGTTGTCGGACCAGGCACAGGCCCAGATCTGCAACGGGGTGCCGTTGGCGGAGCTGGGGCCGGTGGCGTCCAGGCAGGTGCCCGATTTCCCGGAGACCAGGCCGCGCTTGGCGGACCAGCTCCACTGCTGGGCGGTGGCGGAGGCGTCGCAGTCGGCCAGCACCGCCCGGGTGCCGTCGGCGGTCCCGCCGGCCTTCAGGGCCATGCACTTGCCGAGCACCCGCACCGTGCCGTCGGCGGCGACCGTCCACTGCTGAGAGGACCCCGTACCGCAGGTGTTGAGCTGCACCTGCGTACCGGCGGCGCTGGTCGAGCCCGATCCGGCGAGGTCGGCGCACTTGCCGCCGTAGCCGGAGATCCGGCCGACCGGGTCCCGCTGCTCCTGTACGGGCAGCTCCCACACCTTGCCGTCGGTCACCGGGCCACAGTTCCAGAGCCACAGCACGGCACAGGCCTCGGCGACGGTGTCCTTGACGTCGAGGCAGCGGCCGGACAGGTCGTTGACGACACCGCCGTCGGCGCCCACGTGCCACTGCTGCGCGGCCGAACCGTCGCAGATCTGGAGGACCAGCGGCGTGCCGTTGTCGCCGGTGCCACCGCCCTCGGGGGTCATGCAGCGCGAGTCGAACACCCGCAGCGTGCCGTCCGAGGCGACCTTCCACTGCTGGGAGTCGGCCGAGGAGCAGTCGTCCAGGACGAGCGCGGTGCCCGGCGCCTGGCTGTCCCCGTCGCTGTCGGCGCACATGCCGCCGATACCGGTGAGGTGGCCCTGCGGACCGGCGGGCGTGGTGGGCAGCGTGAACCGCTGCCCGGTGGTGGCAGCGGCGCAGGCGGCGGTCACCAGGGCCGTTCCGGCGGCGGTCGAGGAGCCCTTGACCTCCGCGCACAGGGCGGACGCCTGGTTGGTCAGGGTGCCGTCCGAACCGGCCTTCCACTGCTGGGCGGTGGAGCCGTCGCAGGCCGCCAGCACCAGGGCGGTACCGGAGGCGCCGCTCTTCCCGGCGGGCTGTACGCACTTGCCCTGCACCCACAGGGAACCGTCCCGGCCCGCGATCCACACCTGCGAGGCGCCGCCGTCACACGCGGCCGTCCGCACCGCCGTACCGTTGGCGAGGCCCGAGGCGTGCGTCACACACGTGCCGCCGACCGCGCCGAGCGTCCCGACCGGACCGGCCGGGGCGGGGGAGGCGGGGAAGTCCAGGCCGATCCGCGTCTTGTACAGGTGCCTGGGCAGTTCGGCCGCCGTGCCACTGATCTTCTCGAAGGGGAGGGAGCTGACGGGTGTGGACTGCCGCTGGATGAGGTAGTCGTGCCCGGCCTTGGCGGGGAGGGTGAACTGCGCCGCAGTGGAGTACGCCACGACCGTCGAGCCGTCCGCCGCGTCCACGACGCCCACCGACTGGCCGGGCCACGGGTTGCGGGTGGTGAAGTCCGCGGTCGAACCGGCCTCCAGCGCCGCGCTGACCGGGACGCCGCCCCGGGTCTGCACGTCCACCTTCGCGTTGTCGTGCACGGTCACCGTGGCGTCCACGTCCCAGTCGGCGGGGACGGCCGGGGCGATCCGCAGCACGTCGTCGTAGTCCTGCACCAGCGCCTCGTTCAGCGCGGCGGCGACCACACCGGTGGTCTCGCTGTACGGCTCACGGCCGGTCAGCACGTTGTTGTTGCTGGTCAGACCGGAGGGGTAGAGCTGGTTGGTGACGTTGTACAGCAGCCCCGCCTTCACCGCCTCCGCGTCGCCCAGACGGGCCGCCTGGAGCGCGTCGAAGCTCCAGTTGGCGTCGTTGGGCCAGCGGCGGTTGTCAAAGGTGCGCGCCGCCAGGTCGTGCAGGGTGCCGGTGTCGCCGATCAGGCCGTAGGGCCAGACCGGCTCCAGGTCCAGGTTCTCCGAGTTGTGCGTCTCGGCCGCCGGTTCGGCGGAGAGCGCGAACACGTCGTCGCCGGCGGCGTCGTCGGACGGCGCGAGCACCTTCGTGTGGGTCGCGGCGTCCGTGCGCGGCAGTGCCGGGAGTTTCGCCAGCGCGGCCGTGAGCTGCGCCTGGAGGTCGGTGTCCGTGCCGAGCTTCTTCGCCGCCGAGGTCACCACCGGGAACAGCGCCTGCATCGCGGCGATGTCCGTGACCGGGTCCTTCACATCCCACTGCGTCTCGTGCGCGTTGCCCTGCGTGTGCAGCAGACCGTCGGAGCCGGTCGTCGCGTACGACAGCAGGAACTGGGCGGCGGACTTCATCAGCGGATAGCTGTCGCGCAGGAACGCCTCGTCCCCGGTGGTGCGGTACTGCTGCCACAGCGCGAGGGACACCTCGGGGCCGGTGGAGACGGTCTGCGCGTTGTAGTTCTTGATGCCGGCCCGGCAGGAGGCGTTGTCGAGGCCGCCGTCGAAGTAGCCGTTGCCGTTGAAGCGCATCGTCTCGGGGACACAGGCGCCGGTGTGGCCGGGCATGTGGTCCTCCGTCCACGCCTCGATGTTCGCGAGGTTGGAGGTGTACAGGTCGTAGAACGGGGTGTTCAGGTCGGAGACACCGGAGGTGAGGTTGGCGGCGGCCTGCATGCGCAGGTTCCACCACCAGTAGCTCTCCGGGGACCAGTCGTGCTCGTCGCGGGTGAAGGAGAAGAGGTCCGCGACACCGGCCTGGGTGCCGGGCAGCGAGCCCCGGTTGCTGGCCGCCGACTGGTACAGGAAGACCGTACGCAGGTTCTCGACGTACGGGCCGGTGCCGTCTGCCGACTCGATCCGCATCGTGCCGGCCCGGTCCCAGAACTCGTGCCACCAGGCGAGGTGCGCGGTTTTCAGCGCGGCGGCGGAGGCGCTGGCGTCGCTGCCGAGGTAGGACGTCGCGGTCGGGCCCGCGTCGCCGCCACTCCAGTGGGGTGCGGCGACGACGACCCGGAAGGAGCCGTCGGCGGCGGGGTTGAAGGAGACGCGCACGCTGTCGTCGTCCGTCACCGAGGAGGTGACGTTCCGGCCGCCCGCCGTGATCCCGAGGAGGGTGCCGAAGGTGTCGCCGGAGCCGCCGCCCCCGTCGTCCTTCCAGGTCTCGGCGAGGGTGGCGACCGCGCCGGAGGCGGCCGCGGAGGGCGAACGGCCGTCCCACAGGTCGCCGTCGACGCTCTGGGCGCTGTCCGGGTCGGCGCCGGTGACGTCGACGACGAGTTCGTCGCGGTCGGCGCGGGTGTAGATCAAGGCCGTCATGCCACCGCCGGACTCGGTGAGCACGCCGTCGTGGACGTCGAGGCGGGCGGAGAAGTCGTCGGCCTCGGTGATCTTCTTCAGGCCCGGCATGCTGACGCGGCCCGGGGACTTGCGGTCGGGAAAGGTGTCGCCCCGGTTGAGCTGGGCGGTGAGGCCGTCAGCGGCCCAGACGGCCGCGCCCAGGGTGCCGTTGCCGAGCGGCATCGACTCGGTGGGGTCGGTGTTCGGGCGGCCGAGGACGACGTCGGAGCGGTGGACGACGGCGGAGCGGTCCACCTGGAAGGCGCGTTCTGCCAGGCCGTCGTCGCTGCTGTCGCTGCGGCGGTCGTCGCAGTGGTGGTGTCCGTCTGGGCGGCGAGTGCGACCGGCCCGAGGGAGAGGGCGGTGATCACGGCACCGGCCATGAGTACGCCACCCGTCGTGGGTCTGTGTCTGTTCATGGGTTTCGTATGTCTGGTCACACCGCGATGACGTGGACGGGACGATGCGAGGTTCACCGGGGCTCGCCCGATGGCCGATACGTGTGCCGCCTTGACAGATGTGTCCCACACGGCAACCATCGTCACCTGTCAAGCAGGTGATGATGTGTGGGAGAGGACGCGACATGAGCAACGGACGTACCGAGGGCGCCGAGCGCACCGGGTGGGGACCGGGACCGCTGTACCGGGTGCGCACCGGCGAACTGGAGATCGCCTACCACGTCACCGGTCCGGCCGGCGGCACGCCGGTGATGCTGCTGCACGGCTGGCCCTTCAGCCCCGTCGGCTCCTATGCCGAGGTCGTCACGGTGCTCGCCGCGCGCGGTTACCGCTGCTACGTCCCCTATCTGCGCGGTCACGGGCAGACCCGCTTTCTCCGGGCCGATATCGTCCGGTCCGGTGAGCAGGCCGCACTCGGCGCGGACCTGATCGCCTTCATGGACGCGCTGCGTATCCCCCGCGCCCTGTTCGCCGGGTACGACTGGGGCGGCCGGGCCGCCGACGTGGCCGCCGCGCTCTGGCCGGACCGCTGTACCGGCCTGGTCTCGGTCAACGGCTACCTGATCCAGAACCTCGCCACCGCCCAGAACCCGCTGGCGCCCTCGCTGGAGGAGGGCTTCTGGTACTTCTTCTACTTCTCCACCGAGCGCGGCCGCGAGGGGCTCCGGCGCGACCGGGAGGGGCTGGCCCGGGAGGTCTGGCGGCGGAACTCGCCCCAATGGGACTTCACCGAGGCCGAGTTCGCCGAGACCGCCGCGCTGTGGCGGAACCCCGACTACGTCGACGTCGTCGTCCACAGCTACCGGCACCGCCTGGGCCTCGCCCCCGGCGCACCCCGGTACGCGGCCCTGGAGCGCAGGCTGCTGGACCAGCCGAAGATCACCGTGCCCGCCGTCACGCTGGACGGCGGCGCCGACGGCGTGACCCCGGCGACCGACGGCAGCGGCTACGCCCCGCACTTCTCCGGCCCTTGGGCGCACCACGTCGTCCCGGGCGCCGGGCACAACCTCCCGCAGGAGCGGCCGGGCGCCTTCGCCGACGCGGTGTCGGAGGCCGACTCCATGGGTCGTCACCGCCTTGACAGGTGACGCGCGGAGGGGCGGGCTGTTCCCATGAACAGGAACGTGAACGAGGACAGGGAACTCACCACACTCACCCTCCAGGACGCCGACGCCGCGGTACGGCACGCACGTTTCGGCAAGCTCCCCGAGCGCGTCCGCTACGAGGACATGACGGCGGAAGTGGAAGCCGTGCCCGGCGGCGGAGGAAACACCTACAACCCCGAGAACTCCTGGAAGTTCTACTCGTGTGTAGCCCTCGACCTGGGCCTGTAACCTTCCCGCTCGCCCCCTCCCCCTGACGGCACACCCCGGAAGACAGACACCCCTCTGATGACAGATCCGCACGACCCGTCCCGGCTGTTCGGGCGGACCGAGGACCTGAGCTTCGTACGGTCCCGGCTGAGCCGTGCCTCCGGCGCGGCGCTCCTGCTGTCCGGGGAGGCCGGGGCCGGCAAGACCGCCCTCCTCGACGCGGTGTCGGCACACCTCGCAAGGGACGGCGTCCGCGTCCTGCGGGCGAGCGGCGCGCAGTTCGAGACGGACATCGGCTACGCCGGGCTCAACCAACTGCTACTGCCGCTGCTGGACTCCTTCGACCTGCTGGACCCCGCCCACCGTGACGCCCTGCGCGTCGCGGTGGGCGTCGGCGGGGGTCTGCCGCCCGGCCGCCTCCTCACCTCCACCGCCGTCCTGCTGCTGCTGCGCCGCACCGCCGAGCAGACCCCGCTGTGCCTCGTAGTCGACGACCTGCCGTGGCTCGACCGGGCCACCGCCGCCGTCCTCGGTTTCGTGGTACGCCGCCTGGCCGGCTCCCGCGTCGGCTTCCTCGCCGCCGCCCGCACCGGGACCGACAGTTTCTTCGACACCGGCGCGTTGACCGAGCACCGGCTGCGCCCGCTGGACGACACCGACGCGATCGCGCTCCTCGCCCGCGCCCACCCCGCCATGGCCCCCTCGGTACGGCGGCGCATCGTCTCCGAGGCCGGCGGCAACCCGCTGGCCCTGGTGGAACTCCCGGCCGCGCTCGACGGCGACCAGCGCGCGGCCCGCGCCCCCGTCCCCGCTGTCCTGCCCCTCGGCGAACGGCTCCAGGCGCTGTTCGCCGCCCGCGTGGCCGCGCTGCCCGCGCCGAGCCGGGACGTGCTGCTGCTCGCGGCGCTCGACGGCACCGGCGACCTCGCCACCGTCGAGGCGGCGGCCGGACGGCCCGTACTGGACGACCTCGGGCCCGCCGAACGCGACCGGCTGGTCCGGGTCACGGCATTCCCCCGGCACCTCGCCTTCACGCATCCGCTGATCGGCGCCGCCGTGGTGGCGGAGGTCACCGCGGCCGACCGCCGCCGGGCGCACCACGCCCTCGCCGACGTCCCCACGAGCCGGCCGGAACACCGCGCCCGGCACCTCGGAGAGGCGACGGCCCGCCCCGACGAGGCGGTCGCGGCCCGCCTGGAGGAGGCCGCGCGGCTGCGCCTGGCACGGGGCGACGCCCTCGGCGCGGTCGCCGCGCTCACCCGGGCCGCCGAACTCAGCCCGCGCCCCGCCGACGTGAGCCGCCGTCTGGCCGAGGCCGCCTACGTCGGCGCCGACTCCGGCGGCGACCTGACCGCCGCCTCCCGGCTGCTGGCCGGCGCACGGCGGGCCGATCCCGGCGGACGACGCTCGCTGCACGCGGCGGCGGCCTCCGCCTTCCTGCTGCTCAACGGCGAGGGCGACATCGACACCGCGCACCGGCTGCTGGTCGGCGCCATCGAGTCCGGCGACCACGGCTACGAGGCGTCCGACGAGGCCCTCGTGGACGCCCTGTTCACCCTGACCATGCTCTGCTGGTACGGCGGACAGCCGCGCCTGTGGCAGCCGCTGCTGCGCGCCCTGGACCGGCTGACCCTCGCCCCGCCCGATCTGCTGTGGGTGTGCGTCCAGACCTTCGGCGACCCCGCCCTCACCGGCCCCGGCGCCCTGCCCCGCCTTGAGCGGCTGCTGGCCGACGTCGGCTCCGATCCGACCCGTACCGTCCGCGTCGGCACCTGCTCGCTCTACCCCGACCGGCTCACCGACTCGCGCGCCGCGTCGTACCGGCTGGTGGCGGAGGGCCGCGCGGGCACCATGCCGGTCCGCCGCCACATCGCCGCCCTCATCCACCTCGCCATGGACCACTACCACTCGGGCGGCTGGGACGAGGCCACCGGCCTCGCCGACGAGGGGCTGGCCCTGTGCGCGGAACACGGACACCACTACTTCGCCGGCAAGTTCCGCTACGTAGGGGCCCTCGTCGCCGCCGCCCGGGGCGACGCGGAGACCGCCACCGCACTGGCCGACGACATCGCCCGCTGGGCGGCCCCCCGGGGCGCCCACGGCATCCGCGCCCTCGCCGACCACGCCCGGGGCCTGGCCGCCCTCGGCCAGGGCGACGCCGAAGCCGCCTGGCGCCACGCCAACGACCTCACCGCGCCCGGCGCCCTCGCCCCCTACCGGCCGCAGGCCCTGGCGGGCACCCTGGACCTGGTGGAGGCCGCCGTCCGCACCGGACGGCACGCCGAGGCCGCCGCCCACGCGCGGGCCGTCCGCAACAGCGCCATGGCCGACCTGTCGCCCAGACTGCGCCTCCTTGCCCTGGCCTGCGAAGCACTGATCGTCCCCGGTGAGGCCGCCCTCCCCCTCTTCGAGCGGGCCCTCGCCGCCGACCCCGGGCACTGGCCCTTCGAGACCGCCCGGGTTCTCCTCCTGTACGGGGAACGACTGCGCCGCCTGCGCATGGCGAAGGAGGCCCGGGACCACCTTGACGCGGCCCTGGCGACGTTCGAGGCACTGGACGCCCGCCCCTGGGCCGCCCGCGCCCGCACCGGCCCCGCGGAGGCCACGGTCACAGGCGGCCCGGCGCTGACGGCACAGGAACGGCAGATCGCCGTACTCGCCGCGTCTGGCCTGACCAACAAGCAGATCGCGGAACGGCTGTTCCTGTCCCCCCGCACCATCGGCAGCCACCTGTACCAGCTCTACCGCAAGCTCGGCATCAGCTCCCGCACCGCGCTGCGCGACGCCCTCAACGCCCTCGACCCGGAGAACGCCCCCCGCTGAGGGCGACGGCGGACCTCAGCCCTCCCGTACCAGATGCACGGCGGCGCTCGCCCAGTCCTGCCCCGGCAGCTCCAGCCGCAGCCCGTACGCCGCGAGCACCCCGGCACTGTGCACGGTCCCGGTGGCCGCGTCCCGATACCGCGCCCCCGGCGTCAGCCCGCCCAGCCGCACCGGCGCGTCCGGCACCCGGGGGCCGCCGCCCGGCCCCTGCCGCAGCGCCAGCACCAGCGTCTCGCCGCCGTCCCCGGCGACGTACTGCACCACCACCGGACCTTCGCCCTCCGGTCCCGCCGGCCGGTACAGCTCCCCGTGCTGCACCAGATGCCGCACCCGCTTGTAGCCGGCGATCAGCTCCGCCGCCTCCGCCAGTTGCTCCTCCGACCAGCGGTTCAGGTCGCCGCCGATGCCCAGCAGTCCGGCCATGGCGGAGTGGAACCGGTACCGCAGCGGCACCGTGCGCCCAGTGAACTGGTTCGGTACGTCGGTGACCCACGCCGACATCACCCGGGCCGGCAGCACCTGCCCGAAGCCGCGCTGGATGGAGAGCCGGTCCACGGCGTCGGTGTTGTCCGACGTCCACGCCTGGTCGGTACGGCGCAGGACGCCCAGGTCGGCGCGGCCCCCGCCGCCGCTGCACGCCTCGATCCGCAAGGAGGGGTGGTCGGCGCGCAGCCGGTCCAGGACGCCGTACAGGTTGTGGACGTAGCCGGTCCACAGGCGGTCGTGGCCGCCGGGGCGGTCCGGCCACCCCGCCTCGCTGAACGCGCGGTTCATGTCCCACTTGAGGAAGTCCACGCCCGCCTCCGCGACCAGCCGGGTCAGCCAGCCGTACGCCCAGTCGGCGACGTCCTCGCGGGCGAAGTTCAGCACCAGCTGGTTGCGCAGCTCGCTGCGGGCGCGGCCGGGGATGTGCAGCACCCAGTCGGGGTGCGCGCGGTACAGGTCGCTGTCGGGGTTGACCATCTCCGGTTCCACCCACACGCCGAACCGCATCCCGAGCTTGCGCACCGTCTCGGAGAGCGGGGCCAGGCCGTGCGGGAAGCGGTCGGGCGTCGGCGTCCAGTCGCCGAGGCCGGCCCGGTCGTCGCGGCGGGCGCCGAACCAGCCGTCGTCCACCACGTACAGCTCCACGCCGAGCGCGGCGGCCCGCTCGGCCAGCCGCCGCTGGCTCGCCTCGTCGACGTCGAAACCGGTCGCCTCCCAGGAGTTGTAGAGGACGGGGGCGGTCTCCCGGCCGTGCGGCAGGACGTGGGTGCGGGTGTACGTGTGCCAGCCCCGGCTCGCCGCGCCGAACCCGCCCTCGGTGAACAGGCCCGCGAAGACGGGGGAGGTGAACTCCTCGCCGGGGGCCAGCGGCACCGACGTGCCCTCGTGGCCGGCGCCGCCCGTCACGCCCGCCCGGCCGTCGTGGGTGCGCTGCACGGTGAGCCGCCAACTGCCGCTCCAGGCCAGCGCGGTGGACCACACCCGGCCCTGCTCCTCGCCCGCCGTGCCGTCGTCCAGCATCACCCAGGGCCCGGCGTGGTGGCTGGTGATGCCGCGCCGGCTGGTCAGCACCGTCTCGCCGTGCGGGAGGGGCTCGCGGCGCAGCCGGGACTCGGCCGCCCACCGCCCGGTGACATGGCTGACCCGGTAGCCGTCCAGCGCGGGCAGCGACCAGGCGGCGGAGTCGGCGCGCAGCAGGTCGAGAGGCTCGTCGCCGGCATTGCGCAGGACCGTACGGCGCTCGATGACGTCGGTGTCGTCGCGGACGGTGTAGTGCAGGGCCACGTGCAGCGGGTGGAGCCGGTCGCGGAACTCCAGCACCAACTCGGCCGTGCCCGGCGCGGGTTCCAGGACGCGGTGGCCGGTGGGCTGCCACTCGAAGGCGCGGGAGCCGTCCGCGTACCGCACCTGGAGGGAGGGCGGCCCGTACCGCGTACCGCCGTCGACCGGGAGTTCCTCGCCGACCGGGTCCCGGCCCTCGAAGCTGCTCACCTCGCCCTCGGGGTCGGGCACGACCAGCTCCCCGGCCTCCGCCAGGGAGATGCGGGGGCCCCACGCCACGTGCCGGGGGGCGCCCGTCGCGTGGACGCGCAGGACGTAGGAGGTGCGCGGGGTCGACAGCAGCCAGAGCCCGGAGTCGGGGGCGTGGGAGATCATCGGCATCACCTCGGGGTTCGCGGGGACGACGGAACCGCAGAGTGCGGAAACCTGCGATCAACAGCCAGCACCCCGCGTACACGGGTCATTTGAAAGCAAGATCGGCCCTCAGGTCAACCAACAGACCAATCCTGTTTCTTTCATTGACAGCGGAAAATAAGCCCCCTAGGTTCCCCGCCATGTCCGCACCGTCCCTGCCGCCGCCCGCCGAGACCTTCCCGGCCCAGGCGCCGGCCGCCGCGCAGATCTTCGTCATGGCCCTGACCCAGGGCCCGCTCACCCGGCTGGAACTGGCCCGCCGCGCCGGGCTGTCCCCGGCCGCCGTCACCAAGGCCGTACGGCCTCTCATCGAGGCCGGCTACCTGGTGGAGAGCGCCGACGAGGAGGCCCGCCCCGCGCTGGGCCGGCCTGCCGGACTGATCGGCGTCAACGGCGGCCGGGCTCTGTTCATCGGCGTCAAGGTCACCGGCGCCGAGGCCATCGGCGTCCTCACCGACCTGTACTGCCGGGTACTGGTCGCCCGGCGGCTGCCGCTGACCGACCGCGCCCCGCAGACGGTGCTGGCCACCCTCGCCGCGCTGACGCAGGAACTGCTCGCCGAGGCCGACGGTCTCGGGGTGGCCGTGGTGGGCGCGGGCGTCGCCGTCTCCGGGGACGTGGACCGCGCCGAGGGCATGGTGCGGTACTCGCCGTTCCTGGAGTGGCGCGACGTGCCGCTCACCGAACTCGCCGCGCTGACCACCGGGCTGCCGGTCACCGTCGACAACGATGTCCGGGCCCTGACCGTCGCCGAGCAGTGGTTCGGCGCGGGCGCGGGCCTGTCCGACTTCGCCCTCGTCACCGTCGGCGCCGGCATCGGCTGCGGCCTCGTCGTGCACGGCCGGGTGGTCGCCGGGGCGCACGGCGTGGCCGGCGAGATCGGGCACGTCACCGTCGACCCGGCGGGCCCGCTGTGCCACTGCGGCAACCGGGGCTGCGTGGAGGCCGTCGCGGGGGACGCCGCCATCGTGGAACGGGTGCGGGCCGCCACCGGCACGCCGGTCGCCGACGCCGCCGAGGCCGCCGCGCTGGCCCACCGGGGGGTGGCCGCCGCGCAGGAGGCGTACGCCAGGGCCGGGGAGGCGATCGGCCGGGGCATCGCCACCGTCGCCAACCTGCTCGGCCCCGAACGCGTGATCATCTCCGGGGAAGGGCTGGCCGCCTACGACCTGTTCGCGGAGGCGATCCGCGACTCCTTCGCGGCGGCGGCGTTCGGCTCCGCCGCCCAGTGCGACGTACGGACCCGTCCGCTGCCCTTCGAGGAGTGGGCGCGCGGCGCCGCCGCCACCGCCATCCAGTCCTACATCGCCCCGGCCCGGGGCGGCCCGGGACCGCACCAGTGAGCGCCCCGGGACGGTCCGAGCCCACACCAGCGAACTCAGGAGCCACCATGACGCAAGCGAGCCGCCCCACCCCGGCTGCTCCCGGCCCCGGCCGCAGATCCGTCGTCGGCGGCCTGCTGGGCCTGACCGGCGCCGCCGTGGCCGCGCCCCTCCTCACCGCCTGCGGCGGCGGCCCGGCGGCCGACCCGAAGACGGTCACCTTCGGCTCCAACGGCGCCGACACCGCGCCCAAGGCCGCCTACGCCGGCGTCACCACGTCCTTCACCCGGGACTCCGGCCTGAAGGTGGCGACCAACACCGTCGACCACGACACCTTCCAGAAGAGCATCACCAGCTACCTCCAGGGCACCCCGGACGACGTCTTCACCTGGTTCGCCGGGTACCGCATGCAGTACTTCGCGAAGAAGGGCCTCGCGAGCCCCGTCGACGAGGTGTGGGAGACGATAGGCGCCGGCTTCAGCGACGCCACCAAGCAGCTCTCGCGCGGCGAGGACGGCAAGTACTACTTCGTGCCGCTGTACAACTACCCGTGGGCGGTGTTCTACCGCAAGAGCCTCTTCGCCGAGCGCGGCTACGAGGCCCCGCGCACTTGGGACGAGTTCATCGCCCTCGCCAAGCGGATGCGGGGGGACGGCCTGGACCCGGTCGCCTCCGGCTACGGCGGCGGCGACGCCTGGTCGGTGCTCGGCGCCTTCGACTGGCGGCACACCGGCTACATCATGATCCTGTACCTGGCCGGCCTGAAGAGCTTCGACCCGGCCCTGAAGGAGGCCGCCGCCCTCGACGGCGCGAGCGGCCGCCAGACCTTCTTCCGGATCACCCTGCCCGCCCTGAAACCGGTCAACGTCATCATCGTCGTCGTCACGGTGATGGAGTCGCTGCGCGCCTTCGACATCGTCTACGTCCTCGGCGGCGGCACCGGCAGCAAACCCGGCATGGAACTGCTCTCCCTGCTCATCACCGACAACATCGTCGGCGAGTCCGGGCACATCGGCTACGGCTCGGCGCTCGCCGTGCTCCTGCTGCTGGTCTCGCTGGCCGCGATCGGGGCGTTCCTCGTGCAGACCTTCCGCAAGGAGGACGCGTGACGCTTTCCCAAGGAGGACGCGTGACGACCACCGCGCCGCGACCCGCGACCCGGACCCGTTCCCCTCGTCCGCCCGCCCCCACGCCCCGTCCCCGCCGCGACACCGGCCGCCACATCCTCCTCGCCACCGTCCCGATCGCCTGGCTCGTCCCGCTCCTGTGGGCCGTCTACACCTCCCTGCGCCCCTACGACGACACCGCCCGGCACGGCTACTTCTCCTGGCCGCGCTCGCTGAGCCTCGCCAACTTCACCGACGCCTGGTCCCAGTCGGGCATGCCGCACTTCTTCTTCAACTCGCTGCTCATCACCGTCCCCGCCGTCCTCGGCGCCCTGCTCTTCTCGGCGGCCGTCGCCTTCTTCGTCACCCGCTTCGACTTCCGCCTCAACCTCGCCCTGCTGATGCTGTTCACCGCGGGCAACCTGCTCCCCGCCCAGGTGCTCATCACCCCGCTGTACCGCCTCTACCTGCTGGTGCCGCTGCCGTGGTGGATGAGCGACAGCCTGCTGCTGTACAACTCCGCCTGGGGCATCATCGCCATCCACATCGCCTACCAGTGCGGCTTCTGCACCTTCGTCCTCAGCAACTACATGAAGACGATCCCCAAGGAGATCACCGAGGCCGCCCTCGTCGACGGCGCCCCCGTGTGGCGGCAGTTCCTCCAGATCGTCCTGCCGCTGTGCCGCCCGGCCTTCGCCGCGCTGGCCACCCTCGAATCGATCTGGATCTACAACGACTTCTTCTGGCCGCTCACCCTCATCGAGACCGGCGACAAGCGGCCCGTCACCTCCGCCCTGGCCAACCTCCAGGGCGCCTACTTCACCAACCCCAACCTGATCGCGGCCGGCGCCCTGATGACCGCGATCCCGACGCTGCTGGTGTACTTCGCCCTCCAGCGGCAGTTCATCAGCGGACTCACCCTCGGCTCGGGCAAGGGCTGAGCCGCCCCCGCCCCCACCTTCAGGAGGTACGGCCCATGCGGTCATCCTCGTACTCCCGCCTGCCCGCACGCGCCCTGAGCTTGTTACTTAACCTCTGGGCTCGAACAGGGCGTCGTACACCGTCACTCACCTGGGGATTCGCCGGACAGGCGGACGGCCTTCGCATGATCCTGCGTTCCGCCAAGGAATCAGAGTCATACGAAGGCCGCAGAGGTGAG
>NZ_JAVRHI010000171.1:0-4650 GCF_034105845.1 Streptomyces sp. CRN 30
CGCCCGCTCGGCACCCGCCCAGCGGTCCGGGCGGCCCGGACCGTGGCCGATCACCGCCCGGACCGGACCTCGGGGCGGGCCGTCCGGACCGTCCGGTGCGTCCCCGGGGCGCACCGGATGTCCCTGGCCCCGGCACCAGGCCGTCAGGTGGAGGAGCAGCGCCGGATCGCTGCCGGTCACCGCGAGTTCCTCCCCGGTCCGCAGCCCGGCCAGGGCCCGCCGCACGAGCAGGTGGGCGCCCTGGCCGAAGGGGAGGGCGCCCAGGTCCAGCACGGTGCGGCGCGGGCCGGCCGGGTCGGGGGTGCGGCTCACGGCCGGTAGTCCTCCGCCACCACCCGGCCCGCCGCGTCGTAGAAGCCCGTCTCGTCGACCGCCGTCTCCAGCGCCGCGAACCCCTCGGTCCGCCCGGGCACCCAGGCGTTCAGGCCCTCCAGCTCGAACAGCCTCCTGACCTCGGCGTCCGCGGGGTCCATGCCGAGCAGCAGGGCGCCGAAACGGTCGACCAGGGAGGCGGGCGCGGCCTCGTTGACGGCCATGACGCAGTGGTCGTACGCGGCGGTCGAGGCGAGGATCCGGGTGCTGCCGGGCGGCAGCGTGCCCTCCTGCCCGAACAGCAGGTGGCTGGCGTCCAGCAGGCAGGCGGCCGCCGCCTCCCCCGACAGCAGCGCGCGCACCGCCTCGCGCTCACCGCCGATGTGGTCGCCGTGCAGCCCTACGCCCACGTCGTACCGGCGCACCCGGACGTCCGCGCCGGGCCTGAGGCCCTCGGCGCGCAGCAGCGACAGCGGGATGAGGGTGGCCTGCGGGGAGTCGACGGCACCGACGGCCACCGTCCTGCCCTTCAGGTCGTGCACGGTGGCGTACGGCGCGTCGGCGCGCACCGCGATCACCGACCGCAGGCCGCGGTCGGTGTCCCGCATCACCAGGGGGCGCAGGCTCGCGCCCCGGGCCGCCGCCAGGCGCCGGCAGCGGATCCAGGCGAGGGGGGAGTTCCAGGCGGCGTGGATGCGCCCGTCGACCAGGTCCTCCGCCTGGCGCTCGTAGTGCGAGTACAGGAGGAAGTCGAAGGGCAGGCCGCGCTCGGTCAGCCAGGTGCGGAAGCCGGTCCAGATGGCCACCACCTTCGGGTCGTAGGCCACGGCGCCCATCAGCAGGGTCACGAGGTCTCCTCGAAGAGCGGCAGGCCCAGGCTCGCGCGGCCGGTGAAGTCGTACAGGGCCTCCGTGGTGGGCGCCATGACGCGGGCGGCGAGCGCGTCCCGGAAGCGGCGCTCGACGCCCAGCTCACGGCGGAAGGCGGCACCGCCGCACAGCCGCATGACCCCGTCCGCGACGTCCGCCGCCGTCTCCGCCGCGACCGCCTTGACCTGCAGGACGCGCAGCATGGCGTCCTCCCTGCCGGTCTCCAGCGCGGTGAGGGTGTCGGCCAGGAAGGCCCGTGCGGAGTCGGCGCGGGTGTGCAGCCGGGCGTACCCGTCGCGGACCATCCACTGGTCCGCGAGCGTCTGGTCCAGGTGGCTGAGCCGGGAGCGGGACAGATGGGCGCGGGCGTGGGAGAGGAGCGCCTCGGACACACCCAGGCAGAAGGCCGAGTTCAGCACGAGGAACCGGGGCAGCGCGGTGGCCAGCGCGATGTCCATGCCGTGCGCGTCGGCGCCGAGCATCGCCGAGTGCGGCACGGTGACGGCCTCGGCGGTGACCGGGCTCGACGCGTTGCCGCGCAGCCCGAAGCCGTCGAAGGCGCCCTTGACGGTCAGGCCGGGCGCGTCCCCGGGAACCAGCCACAGCGTCATGGGTCCCGTGGCGTCCAGCGGCCGGCTCGACCACACGTAGCTGTCGGCGTGGCCGGCCGAGGTCACCCAGCTCTTCTCGGCGTCCAGGCGCACCCGGCCGCCGGTGTCGCCGGCCGGGGAGGCGGTGCCGAGCGGCGCCCAGAAGTGGCTGCGGGAGCCGGCCTCGGAGAAGGCCAGCGTGGTGAGGTGTTCTCCTCCGGCGATCGCGCGCCGGACGTCCTCGGCGCCGTGCGCCTCGACCACGGCCGTCGCGGCGTAGTGCATGAGCACCACCATGGCCGTGGAGGAGCAGGCCCCGGCCAGCCGCTCGACCACGTGCGCCGCGGTGGCCAGCGACGCTCCGGCTCCCCCGGCCTCGGGGGCGCTGAGCAGGCCCAGCACGCCCGCGCGGCCCAGCGCCGCCACCGAGTCGGCCGGGAAGGCACCCTGCCGGTCCACCTCCGCGGCTCCGGGGGCGACCGTGTTCTCGATCACCCGGCCGAGCGCCTCGTCGATGTCGCCCGGCGGGGTGCCGGGTGACGGGACACCGGTCGCGGAGCCCGGCGAAGTGTCGGTGGCGGTGGAGAGCATGGCTGCCTGCCTCGGGAATCGTGGGGGGGGATGAGCCGGCCCGGTTAAGACCGCGGGCAACGCTAGGGGCTCGCCCGTGCCGCCGAGAGGGTGTGCCGGGCCGGTTCACCCGAAGAGACGCCCCACCGGGTACACCGCTGACCGGGGGTCCTCCACCGGACCGCCGCCGGTCACCGGCTCACCGGCTCAGCGCACGACCAGCCGGTGTGCGCGTGCGGGAACGAGTTCGCCGATCACCGGGGCGCCGGGCACCTCCCCGGCCACCAGCAGGCCGCCCGAGGTCTGGGCGTCCGCCAGCAGCAGCCGGGTCGGCTCGTCGGCCCGGCCGAAGTCGGTGTGCGGGGCGACCCACGCGAGGTTGCGGCGGGTGCCGCCGCTGACGTGACCGTCCCGGGCGGCCTCCCGTGCGCCGTCGAGGAAGGGCACCGCCGCGGCGTCGACCACGGCGGTCACCCCCGAGGCACGCGCCAGCTTGAACAGGTGCCCCAGCAGGCCGAACCCGGTGACGTCGGTCGCGCAGACCGCACCCGCGGCCAGGGCGGCCGCCGCGGCGTCGCGGTTGAGCGTCACCATGGTCCGCACGGCCTGGGGGAACACCTCGCCGGTGGTCTTGTGCCGGTTGTTGAGGACGCCGAGGCCCAGCGGCTTGGTGAGCGACAGCGGCACCCCCGGCCGGCCGGTGTCGTTGCGCAGCAGGCGCTCCGGGTCGACGACGCCGGTGACCGCCATGCCGTACTTGGGTTCCGGATCGTCCACGCTGTGACCGCCCGCCACGTGGCAGCCCGCCTCGCCGGCGATGTCCAGCCCGCCGCGGAGCACCTCCCGGGCCAGTTCGAGGGGCAGGACCTCACGGGGCCAGGCCAGCAGGTTCGTGGCGACCAGCGGGGTGCCGCCCATGGCGTAGACGTCGGACAGCGCGTTGGCCGCGGCGATCCGGCCCCAGTCGTACGGGTCGTCGACGACCGGGGTGAAGAAGTCGGCGGTGACGACGACGGCCCGCTCACCGGTCCCGCCCGGCAGCCGCACCACGGCGGCGTCGTCCCCGCTGTCCAGGCCGACGAGCAGGTCCCCGGCGGACTCCGTGAGCGGTGTACGGCCGGTCAGTCCGGCGACGAGCTCCTCGAGCTCGCCCGGCGGGATCTTGCAGGCGCAACCGCCGCCGTGGGCGTACCGGGTGAGGCGGACGCCGGCCTGCCGGGTTTCCGTCGTCGTCATGAGGACCTTCTTTCGCGGACCATGTCCTACGCGTCACGAGCTGTGTACTGCTGTCAGGGGCGGGCGCGGAGGGCACGCGGCGCGGCGCGTTGACGCCCGTGCGGGGCGAGGGGTTCGATGGCGCTCGGCCGGGCGGCGTGGTGGTGGTCCGTCCGGCAGGGAGACGTACAGGTGCCTGGTGGCCTTCCCGGTCTTCAAAACCGAGGTGTCCGAGCAACTCGGGCAGGCGGGTTCGATTCCCGTCCGTCTCCGCCGATCCGCCCTTCCCGGGGGCCGTCCGCCGTGCAGCAGCGCAGCGCGCCGTCCAGGCGGACCGTCCAGCCGTGCCGGTCGAGGTGTTCCAGCAGGGGGATGGCGACCCGGCGGGTGGTGTCCAGGGCGCGGCGCGCCTCGCTCGCGCCGAACGGCTGCTCGAGACCGGAGAGAACGCCCGCGGCCCGCGCGTCCGCACCCGGCAGCAGCACGATGCCGTCGGCGATCCGCAGCAGGGCTCCCGCGGCCGCGGCGGCGGCGAGCGTACGGGACGTCAGGCCGAGTCGCGCCAGCCGTTCGGCCTCGGGGGCGCGGAACGGCGCGCGAGCCAGGTCGGCCCGTACCGCCTCGACGGCCGCGCGGACCGGCGGCGGCAGGACGGGGCGTGCCCGGCTGCCGTAGAGCCGTCCCTCGCGCTGTCGGAGTTCTGAGACGTCGGCGAGCAGCGCCTCGACCAGACAGCGCTCCGGCAGGCCGAGCGCCTGCCGGGCCGTCTCCAGCGGGAGTCCCGGGTCCAGGGGGTGCCGGGTGGCGTGCTCCTCCACGGCACGGCGCAGCCGGTCGCGCAGGCCGGCCCAGTGGGCCGGGTCGGCCAGCCAGTCACCGGCGACCGCCACCGGTCCGGCTCCGGTATCGGCATCGGTACCGGTACCGGTACCGGTACCGCGCTTGTTCCTGGTCCCGGCCGGTGAGCACTCCCCCACGGCGATGCCCATGGCGAGCAGGTCCGTGCGGCGCATCAGGCCGCGGCGCCGCAGCTCCGTGCCCGCGTCCGGCGGTCCGCCCACCGCGTCGAGTTCCCGGGCGCGGGCGGCGGCCGC
>NZ_JAVRHI010000172.1:0-21266 GCF_034105845.1 Streptomyces sp. CRN 30
GGCCGTCCGTACGGACGGCCCCCCGGGCGCCCTGCACTCACGCGTCGCGTCAGACCTCCAGGCCGGACTCCAGCCGCTTCAGGCTGTGGCGCGCCAGGGCGAGGTTGCGGCAGGGACAGCCGGTGCCGGATCATGCGGATACCCGTGTCCAGGGACTGGAGGTGGGCGTGCTGGGCGCGGCGGGACAGGCCCCACTGGTCGTGGGTGTGGGAGGTGACCGATCCGGCCCACCTGGATGACGACAGGGCGGTCAGGTCCCGCTTGCGGGTGGCCCAGGTGTCGGTGGAGTGCTCCAGACCGTCACGGCACCGGCGGGCCAGATCGGCGGAGGCGAGGCGTCCCATGTGCTCACCCACCAGCCGCAACACCTTCTCGTCCGCGGGCGTGAGGCCCTTGAGGCGGTCGCGGATACTCACGCCGGACGGCCCGTCGGCGACGAACGGCCGGGCGATCTGCCGCAGCGGCTTCCGCTTCTGCTCAACCATGGCGCGCGGCCTGAAGCGCCTTGCGGGCCCGGTGCTTCGCCGACCGCCGCCCGTACAGGCGGGCACAGAACGACATCAGCACCTCCGCCACATCGCGCACCAGGTCGTCCTCCACCTCACCGTCGTCCAGGACGACCAGGCGCCGCCCGTGCGCGGCCAGCGCGGCCTCGACCAGCTCGGTGTTCATCCGCCCGAGCCGGTCCCTGTGCTCGACCACGACCGTGGTCACCGCCGGATCGGCCAGCACCCGCCGCGCCTTCGGCCGGGCCCCGCTCATGCCGGAGGCGACCTCCGACTCCACCCGCACCACGGGACGGCCGGTGACCGCAGCCCAACGGGTCAGCCGGGCGACCTGACGCTCCAGGACGTCCCTCTGGTCATGGGAGGAGACACGGGCATACAGGCCCAGGCCGCCGACCGCCTCCGGTGCGGCGTTGACCTCCACGTTCACCAGAATCGTGCGCGGCCCCACTCTCTGAGCCGGCACCGGCAACGTCCCCTCACGAAACCAGCGATACGCGGTATGCGGATGCACGCCCTGCGACTTCGCCCACTCCGTCAGATTCACACCCCGACAACGACACACACCCATGCAGGGTCACGCCCACTTCCACAACCTTGGAGACAAGCAGTTGATTACCCCCCGTGGCCGGGCCAGGTGGCGCGCCCTCAGTCGCCGGTGAACGGCAAGAGGTCCACCAGCGCCACCACCTCCGCCTCGTCGGGCACCCGCTCGGCGAAGACGACGCGGTAGAGGACGAACCCGATCCAGCTGTCGATCACCGTGACGGTGCGCAGGCCGGTGGGGAGTTCGCCGCGCTCCACGCCGCGGTCGAGCAGCCGACCGCCGGGCTCCAGGCGGGCGGCCAGCAGGTCGCGCAGGCCGGCCCGGCCGGCCTCGCCCTGTTCGACGAGGGCGCCGGCCACGACACTGGGGTCGCCGAGGAGGGTCAGGGTGCGGACCAGCCCGCCGAGGTAGGCGATCGCGTCCGTGCGGGTGCTGCCGGTGTCGGGCAGCGGCTCGGGCGCCAGCCGGTCGGCGACCGCCTCGGTGACCACGGCCGCCTTGTTGGGCCACCAGCGGTACAGGGTCATGCGGGCGACGCCGGCCCGCTCGGCGATCCGCTCCATGGTGACCCGGTGGTAGCCCAGTTCGGCCACCAGTTCGCGGGTCGCCCGCAGCACGGCGGCGTGCGCCTGCGGATCCCGGTGGCGGCCTCGCCGGGGGCGGGGCGCCGGTTCCTGGGCCATCGCGTCGTCCTCCACGCTCGAGCGAACGGGAACAGTGGTTGAAGGAATAACTAGACAGTACGTACTGTCTAAGAATAGCGAAGGGTCCGTCCATCGAAGGGCGGGCCACGGCGGCGACCTTCCGCGACGTCCTCGAAAGATCACCGTCCGTACGCGACACACTCCAGGAGGTCAGATCATGGACAACAGGTTCGACGGCAAGGTCGTGCTCATCACCGGCGGCGGCTCCGGTCTGGGCCGCGCGGCGGCGCTCCGCGTGGCCGCCGAGGGCGCGAAGGTGTCCCTCGTCGACGTGAGCGAGAAGGGGCTGGCCGAGACCGCCGCCGAGGTCGAGAAGGCGTTCCCCGGCACCGAGGTCCTGCGGATCACCGCCGACGTCAGCAAGGAAGCGGACGTCGAGCGCTACGTGGCGGAGACGAGAGCGGCCTTCGGCGGCCGCATCGACGGCTTCTTCAACAACGCCGGCATCGAGGGGCGGCAGAACCCCACCGAGGAGTTCGGCAGCGACGAGTTCCAGCGCGTCGTCGCGATCAACCTCCAGGGTGTCTTCCTCGGCCTGAAGCACGTCCTGCCCGTCATGCGGGAGCAGGGCGCCGGCAGCGTCGTCAACACGGCCTCCGTGGGCGGCATCCGGGGCGTCGGCAACCAGTCCGGTTACGCGGCCGCCAAGCACGGCGTGGTCGGCCTGACCCGCAACTCCGGTGTCGAGTACGGCCAGTACGGCGTCACCGTGAAGGCCATCGCGCCGGGCGTCATCTGGACGCCGATGGTCGAGGCGTCCTTCAAGCAGATCGACCCGGAGAACCCGGAGGAGGCCGGCCGCCAGTTCCTGGCCGCCAACCCGATGAAGCGTGCGGGCCGTCCGGAGGAGGTCGCCCACCTGGTGGCCTTCCTGCTGTCGGACGAGGCGTCCTTCATCAACGCGACGGTCGTCGCGGTCGACGGCGGCCAGTCCGAGAAGTACTGAGCCGACGGACCCCGGCCCGACGGGACGCGCCCGCCCGCCGTTCACCGGCGGGCGGGCGCGTCCCGTTCCGCGTCAAGCCAGCGGTACGGTCACCTCTCCCCGCCCCTCGGCGCTCGCCCCGCCCGCCACGCGCACCGTGAACGGCCTGTCCGTGCCGTCCGCGGTGACCTTCAGCAGGTCCCCGTCGCGCCGGACACGGAAGGTCGCGGCGGGCGCCCCGGTCGGGCCGGGCACCGTCACCTCGGCCGTGTACCCCGGCGCGGCGGACGGGTGGACCAGCAGGGTCGGGGCGTCCAGCCAGTCGGCGTCGGGGCGGTCCTCGCCCGCGAGCGGCAGGACGGCGCCCTCGCGGACGTACAGCGGCAGGCTGTCGTAGCCGTGCCGTTCGGTGCGCCAGGCCGGGCCGGTGACCCGCTCACCGCTGAGGAGGTGGGTCCAGGTGCCCTCGGGGAGGTAGACCTCCACCTCGCCGTCCTCGGTGAAGACCGGGGCGACCAGGAGGTCAGGACCGAGCATGTACTGGCGGTCCAGCGGACGGCACGCCGGGTCGTGCGGGAACTCCAGGACCATGGGCCGCATCATGGGCACGCCGGTTTCGTGGGCCTCGACGGCGGCGCCGTACAGGTACGGCATGAGGCGGTGCTTGAGCAGGGTGAACTGCCGGGCCACGTCGACCGCTTCGTCGCCGAACTCCCACGGCACCCGGTAGGACGACGAGCCGTGCAGCCGGCTGTGCGAGGAGAGCAGGCCGAACGCCAGCCAGCGGGTGAAGACGGCCGGGTCGGGCGTGCCCTCGAAGCCGCCGATGTCGTGGCTCCAGAAGCCGAAGCCGCTCAGCGAGAGGGAGAGGCCGCCGCGCAGCGACTCGGCCATGGCCTCGAAGGAGGACCAGCAGTCGCCGCCCCAGTGCACGGGGTACTGCTGGCCGCCCGCGGTGGCGGACCGGGCGAAGAGCACGGACTCGCCCTGTCCGCGCTCCTTCTCCAGCAGCTCGAACACCGTCTGGTTGAACAGGTGGGTGTAGTAGTTGTGCATCCGCTCCGGGTCGGAGCCGTCGTGCCAGACGACGTCGGTGGGGATGCGCTCGCCGAAGTCCGTCTTGAAGCAGTCCACGCCCTGGTCGAGGAGCGGCTTGAGCTTCGACTGGTACCAGGCGCGGGCGTCCGGGTCCGTGAAGTCGACCAGGCCCATGCCGGCCTGCCACAGGTCCCACTGCCAGACGTCACCGTTCGGCCGGCGCACCAGGTACCCCAGCCGGGCGGCCTCGTCGAAGAGCGGTGACTTCTGGGCGATGTACGGGTTGATCCAGACGCTGATCCTGAGGCCCTTGGCCTTCAGCCGGGCCAGCATGCCCTCCGGGTCGGGGAAGACGTCCGGGTCCCACTGGAAGTCGCACCACTGGTACTCGCGCATCCAGAAGCAGTCGAAGTGGAAGACGGACAGCGGGATGCCGCGTTCGGCCATGCCGTCGACGAAGGACATCACGGTCCGCTCGTCGTAGGAGGTGGTGAACGAGGTGGACAGCCACAGCCCGAACGACCAGGCGGGCGGCAGGGCCGGGCGGCCGGTGAGGGCCGTGTAGCGGCCGAGGACCTCCTTGGGGGTGGGGCCGGCTATGACGTAGTACTCCAGCGTCTGGTCCTCGACGCTGAACTGCACCTGCCCGACGGACTCGGAGCCGATCTCGTAGGAGACCTTGCCGGGGTGGTTGACGAAGACGCCGTAGCCGCGCGAGGAGAGGTAGAACGGGATGTTCTTGTAGGCCTGTTCGCTGCTGGTGCCGCCGTCGGCCTGCCAGACGTCGACGACCTGGCCGTTCTTGACGAACGGGGTGAAGCGCTCGCCGAGGCCGTAGACGTTCTCGCCGACGCCGAGCGCGAGCCGGCCCAGCATGTGGTGGGCGCCGTCGGCCGTGGTGGCGTACGCGGTGCTCTTGGGGTTCGCCCGGGTCAGCTCGCGCCCGTCCGCGTCGTGGAAGGTGAGCGTCCAGGGGCCGGACCCGTCCAGGCGCAGGGTCAGCGGGCCACTGGTCAGTTCGGTGACGGAACCGTCCTGGCGTACCGAACCGGCGCCGTCCGCGGGGCCGGTGAGGGTGAAGTCGGGGCCCGGCCGGCGCTTGCCGGCGTGGTGGGTGAGCCGGACGCCGATGACGCCCTCGGCGGGTGAGAAGCACTCGGCCGTGAGGAGCGGCGCGTTGAGCGTGTCGCCCCTCCGCGTCACCTTCTTCACTGCCGCATGAGCGGTGAAGCGCTTCGCTTCAGCTCGTACGTCGCGCACTTCGGTGGCGTAGGTGAGCTGCACGCCATCGCGGATGAGCCAGAAGCCATCGGTGAACTTCATGAACTTCCTCGGGGAGCGGGAGATGTGTGGAGTGGGGGTGCGGGAACGTCACGCGGCTCGTCGATCGTATCCGGATCATCTGCGGATCACGAGACCCGATCAGCCGCCCCAATCGCCTGACCTGGTCAAATGACCGACAATCACCGGCCCTTCACCCACAGATGTACAGGATTGTGGCCGCCAGGGTCTAGCGCGGCGGCACCGCCTTGACGTATTAGTCATGGCAACAAACAAATCCGGCCGGGCGAGTCTGCCGGGTCGTACGACAGCAGGGACAGCACCATGTCGAAGCGCTTCAACACCATGTCCGACGACCGCCTGGACCGGTCGGCCATGGACCACCCGCTCGGCGCGCGCTGACCCCTCCTCGCCTCGCGGGTCGGCCGGTGCCCGCGAACGCCTCCCGAGCCCCCGCGCGACGCCGTGGTCGTACGGGCGGGCCGGCACTCCCCCGCATCCAAGGGCATCCACTCGTGACAGCACATCCACCGGGCGCCGCGCGTGGCGGGCGCGGACGTCCGCTCCGGGCCGCCGTTCCGTTCACCGCGGTCTCCGTCCTGCTCGCCGGGGCCGCGCTGACCGGCTGCGGCCAGCAACGCGACGACGACGTGTACACCGTGATGAACTCCTCGACCGACGAGACCTACCACCGCTGGGACGCCGAGGCGATGGAACGCTGCGGCGAGCAGCTGGGCATCACCATCGAGCAGCAGAGCGTTCCGGCCGCGCAGGTGATGACGAAGGCGCTGCGCATGGCGTCCTCCAAGTCGCTGCCGGACATCGTGCAGTTCGACGCCTCGGAGATGCCGACCTTCGCCGAGGCGGGCGGTCTCGTCGACCTGGAGTCGCTCGGCCTGAGCACGGCCGACATCCCCGAGGGCATCGTCGACTTCGGTTCGTACGAGGGGACGTACTACGGAGCGGCGCGCTCCGTGAATACGCTCGCCCTGTTCTACAACGAGGACGTCCTCGACCAGGCCGGCCTGGAGGTCCCGACCACCTGGGAGGAGCTGCGGGAGAGCGCGCGCGAGCTCACGCAGGGCAAGCGGTACGGGCTGGCGCTGAGCGCGGGCGGCGCCGAGGACGGCGTCTTCCAGTTCACGCCGTTCATGTGGTCCAACGGCGGCGACGAGACGAAGCTCGACAGCCCCGAGGTCGTCGAGGCCCTCGACTACTGGAAGGCCCTCCTCCAGGACGGCTCGCTGTCGAAATCCACGGTCAACTGGACGCAGGCGGACGTCAACGACCAGTTCATGGCCGGGAACGCCGCGATGATGATCAACGGTCCCTGGCAGGTGGAGACCCTCAACAGCGACGAGTCGCTGAACTGGGGCATCGCCCGCATCCCGGTCCCCGAGGCCGGCGACGACTCGGTGGGGCCGCTCGGCGGCGCCGTGCTCACCGTGCCGCGGACCGGGGACGAGGACCGGCAGAAGACGGCCGGCAGGATCGTCGCCTGCATGGCCGGCGAGCAGGAGCAGCTCACCTACGCGATCAACAGCTGGATGGTCCCGGCCAACGAGAAGGCGGCCGCGGTGTGGCGGGAGCGGGTGCCCGAGCTGGACTCCCTCGCCGACCAGGTCGCGGCCGCGCGGTCCCGCACCGCGCAGCTCGGTGACGGCTGGCCGGGTGTGTCCCTCGCCCTGCAGAGCGCCTTCCAGTCGGCCCTGACCGGCGAGTCCAGCCAGGCGGCCCTGACGCGGGCCCAGCAGCGCGCCACGAGCGGGAACTGAGGTACGCGCACATGACCACGTCCACGCTCCCCGCTCCCGCGACCGCCGGCCCGGCCGGCGGCAAGGCACCCGACCCGGCCCGGCTGCGGCGCCGGCGCAGACTCGCCCAGTGGGGCTTCGTCGCCCCCGCGGTCGTCTTCATGGTGCTGTTCTTCGGCTACCCGCTCGTCCGCAACGTCGTGATGAGCTTCCAGGAGTACACGCCGAAGACGTTCTTCACCGGCGAGGCGCCCTTCAACGGCTTCGACAACTGGTCGACGGTGTTCCACGACGCCCTGTTCGGCAAGGCGCTCTGGCACACGCTGGTCTTCACCGCCGGTTCGCTGCTCGGCCAGTTCTGCATCGGGCTCGCGCTCGCCGTGTTCTTCACCCGCCGCTTCCCGCTGAACGGCGTCCTGCGGTCGCTGATCCTGCTGCCCTGGCTGGTGCCCATGGTGGTGTCCGGCGTCGTGTGGCGCCGCGTCCTCGACCAGGACACCGGCGTGCTGAACTCCTTCCTCGGCACGATCGGCCTGGGCGGCGACACCCCGTGGCTGACCAGCCCCGGCATGGCCCTGCTGTCGGTGATCCTGGTGAACATCTGGATCGGCATCCCGTTCAACATGGTCATCCTGTACGGCGGACTCCAGGAGATACCCAAGGAGCTGTACGAGGCGGCCGCGCTCGACGGCGCCTCGGCCTGGCGGACCTTCCGCTCCATCACCGTGCCGATGCTCAAGCCGGTGATCACAGTCGTCCTCGTGCTCGGCTTCATGTCGACGGTGAAGATCCTCGACCTGATCCTCGCCCTCACCGACGGCGGCCCCGCCGACGCCACCCAGACCCTGGGCACGCTCACCTACCAGAACTCCTTCGTCCAACTGGACTTCGGGGCGGGCGCGGTCGTCGGCAACGTACTGATCCTGATATCCGCGGTGTTCGCGGTGTTCTACCTGCGGGCCAACCGCACCGAGGGGAAGTGACGTCGATGGCCGCCCACACTCCTGCCGCCACCGGCCCCCGCAGCCGCGGACGCCGCCGCCTGGGCTCCACCGTCGCCGGTGTGCTCGTCCTGGGCGTGATGCTCTTCCCGCTGTACTGGATGCTGAACACCGCGCTCCAGCCCGAGTCGGGCCTGCTGTCGGTGGACCCGGTGCCCGGCAGCCTGGACCTGTCCGGCTTCACCAAGGCCTTCGAGGACCAGGGCACCCACCTGCTGACCTCGCTGGTCGTCTCGTTCGGCGCCGTCGCCATCTGTCTGGTGATCGCGGCCCCGGCGGCGTACGGGCTGGCGCGGTTCGGGCTGCGCGGCTCGAGGACGATCGTGTTCGGCACCCTGATCACCCAGATGGTGCCGGGCATCGTCATCGCCAACGCGCTCTACAACTCCTACGTCGACCTCGGGCTGGTCAACTCCTACTTCGGCCTGATGCTGGCGGACGCCTCGCTCGGCATCCCGTTCTCGATCGTGCTGATGCGCTCCTTCATGGTGTCCATCCCGGGCGAGGTCATCGAGGCCGCGCAGATGGACGGCGCCGGACCGGTGCGCACCTTCCTCCAGGTGGTGCTGCCGATGAGCCGCAACGCCCTGATCACCTCGGGCCTGTTCGCGTTCCTGTTCGCGTGGAGCGACTTCATGTTCGCGCTCACCCTGAACACCACGGACGACGTCAAGCCCGTCACGCTCGGCATCTACCAGTACATCGGCGCGCACGTCGGCGACTGGGGCTCGGTGATGGCCGCGTCCGTCCTCTCCGCGATCCCCGCGGCGGTCCTCCTCGTCCTCGCCCAGAAGTACATCGCCGCCGGCATCACCGGCGGTTCCGTCAAGTGACCACCGCACGACTCAGGAGGGGCCTCCACGCATGAGCGACTTCCCCACTTTCCCGCCCGGCTTCGTGTTCGGCGCCGCGACGGCCGCGTACCAGATCGAGGGCGCCGTACGGGAGGACGGCCGCTCCCCCTCGATCTGGGACACCTACAGCCACACCCCCGGCCGGACGGTGAACGGCGACACCGGTGACGTCGCCTGCGACCACTACCACCGCTACCCGGAGGACGTGGCGCTGCTGCGTGACCTGGGGGCGACCTCGTACCGCTTCTCGATCGCCTGGCCGCGCATCGTGCCCGACGGCGGGGGCCCGGTGAACCCCAAGGGGCTGGACTTCTACTCCCGGCTGGTCGACGAGCTGCTCGCGGCGGGCGTCGAACCGGCCGCCACCCTCTACCACTGGGACCTGCCGCAGGTCCTGGAGGACCGGGGCGGCTGGCGGGTGCGGGAGACGGCGGAACGGTTCGCCGAGTACGCGGCCGTCGTCGCCGGGCACCTGGGCGACCGCGTGCCGCGCTGGATCACCTTCAACGAGCCGTGGTGCAGCTCCTTCCTCGGCTACTCCGTCGGCCGGCACGCGCCGGGCGCCCAGGAGGGCCGGGGCGCCCTGGCCGCCGCCCACCACCTGCTGGTCGGCCACGGTCTGGCCGTGCAGGCGCTGCGGGCGGCGGGGGCACGCGAGGTGGGCATCACCCTCAACGTCGACCGCAACCTCCCCGCCTCGGACTCCCCCGCCGACCGGGCGGCCGTCGTCCGCGCCGACACCCTGCACAACCTGGTCTGGACGGAGCCGATCCTGGCGGGCCGCTACCCGGAGACGGAGGAGGAGACCTGGGGCGAGCTGATCACCGGCCAGGACTTCCGGCGGGACGGTGACCTGGAGCTGATCTCCCAGCCGCTGGACTTCCTCGGCGTCAACTTCTACCGGCCGATCGTGGTCGCCGACGCCCCGTACCGCGAGGGCGACCCCGCGCGGCGGGTGGCCACGGACAACCGCTACGAGGAGGTGCGGCTGCCGGACGTGCGGCACACCTCGATGGGCTGGCCGGTCGTCCCCGAGGCCTTCACCGATCTGCTGGTGGGGCTGAAGGACCAGTACGGGGACGCGCTGCCGCCGATCCACATCACGGAGAACGGCTCCGCGGAGGACGACGAGCCGGACGCCGACGGAAGTGTCCACGACGCCGACCGGGTGGCCTACCTGCGCGACCACCTCACCGCGCTGCGGGCCGCGATGGACGCCGGCGTGGACGTGCGCGGCTACTACGTGTGGTCGCTGCTGGACAACTTCGAGTGGGCGTACGGCTACGACAAGCGCTTCGGGATCGTCCGGGTCGACTACGAGACCCAGCGGCGTATCCCGAAGGACAGCTACCACTGGTACAAGGCGATGATCGCCGCGCAGCGCGGCTGAGCGCGGGTACCGGGAACGGGGGAAGAAGGCGGGGAGTGTACGGTCGTACGCTTGAGAGCGTACGATCGTACACATGACGACGGACTACTTCGCACAGGACTCCCGCTCGAACCTGGAGCGGATGCTGGCCGGTGACCTCTACGTCGCCGACGACCCCGAGATCGCCCGTCGGCAGCAGCGGGCGGTGCGCCTGGCCGCCCGCTACCTGGCCGCCTACGCCGAGGACGCCGAGGCCGCGCAGCCGGTCCTCGCGGAGCTTCTGGGCGCGCTGGGGGACGGCGCGCACGTCCGGCCGCCGCTGCACGTCGACTACGGGAGCAACATCACCATCGGGGCGCGCACCTTCGTCAACTACAACCTGACCGCCCTGGACGTCGCCGCCATCGTGATCGGGGAGGACTGCCAGATCGGGCCCAACGTGCAACTGCTCACCCCGACGCACCCGTTGGAGCCCCAGCCGCGGCGCGACAAGCTGGAGGCCGCCCGCCCGATCACCATCGGGGACAACGTGTGGCTCGGCGGCGGCGCCATCGTGCTGCCCGGGGTGACCATCGGGGACAACTCCGTCATCGGCGCGGGGGCCGTGGTCACCAAGGACGTCCCCGCGAACGTCGTGGCCGTCGGCAATCCGGCCCGGCCGGTCCGCGAGCTCTGAGGGCGCGGCGCCGTGGCCACCGGAGTGACCGACCCGCAGCGCCGCGAGCGCATCATCGCCGCCACCCTCGACCTCGTCGCCGAGGAGGGCGTGGCCGGCGTCTCGCACCGGAAGATCGCCACGCGCGCAGCCGTCCCCCTGGGGTCGATGACCTACCACTTCGACGGCATGGACCACCTGCTGCGCGAGGCGTTCGGCCGGTTCACCGACCACATCGTCGCGGTCTTCGACGAGCACCTCGCCGGCGCCGCCGACCTCGACGGGGCCAGGACGGCGGTGGCCGACCTCGTCCACGCCCTGTCCGAGGGGGACCGGCGCGACCTGGTGCTCACCCAGGAGCTGTACACCCTCGCCGCCCGCCGGCCCGCCTACCGGCAGCTCACCCAGGAATGGATGCGCCGCAGCCGCGTCCACCTGGAGCGGCACTTCGACCCGGACACGGCACGTCAGCTGGACGCCCTCATCGAGGGCCTGACGCTGCACCGCGCACTGTCCGCCGAGCCCCACGACCGCGCCCTCACGGTCGAGGCGGTCGCCCGCGTCACGGCGGGCGCCGCGGGCGCACGGGTCATCCGGCGTGGACCGGCAGCAGACCGCGGATGAGGTCGGCCGCCTCCTTCCCGTGGTCGTTGAGGAAGAAGTGACCGCCCTCGAACACGTGGGTGCGGAACTCGCCCGAGGTGTGGTCCCGCCACCCCTGGACGTCCTCGGCGGATGCCTGGGGGTCCCGGTCGCCCACCAGGGCCACGACGGGGCAGGACAGCAGCCGGCCCGGCGTGTCCTCGTACGCGGCGAGGGCCCGGTAGTCCCCGCGCAGCGCGGGGAGGATCAGCTCCAGCAGTTCCGGGTCGTCGAGGAGTTCGGCCTCCGTGCCGCCCAGCCGACGGAGGCGCGCGACGATCTCGTCGTCGTTCATCACGGGTTCCGGGCCGCGCTCGCGGGCGGTGGCCGGTGCCCGGCGTCCCGACAGGACGAGCAGCCGCGGCTCGCCCCCGGGCAGCCGCGCCAGGCGCACGGCGACCTCGTACGCCAGTGAGGCCCCCATGCTGTGCCCGAGCAGCGCCCGGGGCCGGTCGCCCGGCGGGCCCAGCTCCTCGACGATCGTGTCGGCCAGCGCGTGCAGGTCCTCGAAGGGTGCCTCGGCCAGCCGGTCGAGCCGTCCCGGGTACTGCACGGCCGACACCTCGACGGCGGGGGCGAGTTCCAGGGCGAGGCCGCGCCAGTACCCGGCGGAGCCGCCCGCGTGCGGGAAGCAGATCAGCTCGCAGTCGGCGTCGGCGCCCGGACGCGCGTCCGTCGCCGGCTCGTCCGCCGCCGGTGTGCCCGGCATCGCGCGAAAGCGCCGCAGCCATATGTTCCGTTCCTGGTTCATGCACAAGGATGTACCAGACCCGCGGTGGAGCCGGGGCCGGTCGGCCCCCTCCCGGCGCCGTCCGGCCCCTGCCGTGGCCGTTCCGCCGGGCGCAGGATGACCGTGCGTCCCCGAACGGGGAGCCGCCGCACCGCGGTCCGTGCGCACCGGCCGGCCGCGGCGGCGGACACGAAGGGAGCCGGAGCGATGACCTCCACCACCACCCTGGCCGCGGCCCTCCCGGCGGAGCACCGCGAGCGGCTGATGCGGCTCGCCCGCGAGGTCTCCTTCGCGGCGGGCGTCCGGCTGTTCGAGGAGGGGCGGCGCGCCGACCGGTTCTGGATCGTCCGGACCGGTACCGTCGCCCTGGACCTGCACGTGCCGGGGCGGCGCGCCGCCGTCATCGAGTCGCTCGGCCACGGCGAACTGCTCGGCTGGTCCTGGCACTTCCCCCCGCACGTGTGGCAGTTGGGGGGCGAGACCACGAGTCCGGTACGGGCCTGGGAGTTCGACGCGGAGGCGGTACGGGCGCTGTGCGTGCGGGATCCCGAGTTCGGCCACGCGATCGCCGTGTGGGTCGGCCGGGCGGTCGCCCACCGGCTGCACGCGGCCCGCATCCGGCTGCTCGACCTGTACGCCCCCTACGGCAGCGGATGCGCGTGACCGGTCCCCCGCGGGGGCTCAGCCGGCCGTGTTCCGCATCCGGTCCTGGGCCTGGGTGGCGATGACGGCCGCCTGGATGCGCCGCTCCACCCCGAGCTTGGCGAGCAGCCGGGAGATGTGGTTCTTCACCGTCTTCTCCGCGAGGTACAGCCGCTGACCGATCTGACGGTTCGTCAGTCCCTCGCCGATCAGGGCGAGGATCTCCCGTTCCCGCTCGGTGAGGCCGGGCAGGACCTCCGGCTCCTCCTGCGGCTGCCCGCCGTCCCGCAGCCGTGCCATGAGCTTCGTGGTCGCGTCCGGATCCAGCAGCGACTGGCCGCGGGCCACCGTGCGCACCGCCGAGACCAGGTCCGAGCCCTGGATCTGCTTGAGCACGTACCCGGACGCGCCCGCCATGACGGAGTCGAGCAGGGCCTCCTCGTCGTCGAACGAGGTCAGCATCAGACAGGCCAGGCCGGGCATGCGCGAGCGCAGTTCGCGGCAGACGCTCACGCCGTCGCCGTCCGGCAGGCGGACGTCGAGCACCGCCACGTCGGGGCGCAGGGCGGGGACGCGCACCAGGGCCTGCTCGACGGTGGCGGCCTCCCCGACCACCGTGATGTCCGGCTCGTCGTCCAGCAGGTCGTGCACCCCGCGCCGCACCACCTCGTGGTCGTCCAGCAGGAAGACCCGGATCGACGTCTCGGGTCGGGCCTGCTCGCTGTCCGCCATCGGTCACTCCTCGTACTCGCCCACACCGTGGCCGGAGAGAATCCTCCGCCTCCGGGCATCCTTCCCCGTCACCCGGACGTGCGGCCAGGGCCGATCGGCCCTGTTGCGGCGTGCTCTGCGTGGGAGCGGGCGGCTCGGCCCCGCACCGGCACCGGCACCGCGCGGCGGGCGCCCCGCGGCCAGAGCACGTCGACCGGGACGGCGTGGCTGCGCGCGAAGGCCACCAGGTGGGCCGTGGCGTCCCGGCCGGTGGAGGGCGATCCGTCCCACACCGCCAGCACCCGGGTGCAGTGGCGCAGGACGTGCTCGTCGGCGCCGATGCACGAGCCGCGGTCGTCGGGGTCGTACTCGAGCAGCCGCGCCTGCTCGGACAGGATGAGCAGTTCGCCCGCGGCGGCCCGGTCGGGTTCCCGCAGCAGGGCCGGCATGCCGTCGCGGGTGGGCAGCACCGTCACCACGGCTAGTCCCGCCGCGCGCGCGGCGCGTCCGAACACCGGTGGGAGGCCCTGGGCGGCCCGGACGAGACCGGTCCTGCCCGCACGGGCGAAGCCGGCCAGCCGGGACCGCAGGTGCTCCTCGATCATCAGCAGGGTCGGCGCGGTGAGGTCGGAGTGCCCCACGACAGCGATCACGTTCGGTCGTCCTCTCTCGGCGGTGCACCCGCCGTGCACGGTTCCGGCGGGCATCGTCTCTCCGTCGGCGACGGCGGCTTTGGGGCCGGCCGCCCCCGGCCGGGGGTCACTCGGCCCTTGCGCTCACCGTCCCCGGATCAGCGGGCGTTCACGCCATGGGCCCGCAACCGCCGCCCCATCGATGCTCGCCGCCCGCCGGCGCACCGGACAGGGCCGGCCGGTGCGGGCGGGGCGGACCGGCGGTCCCTGCCGCGCGGGCCGTTCGGCCCCTTCCGCGCTTCCCACGGGGAGTTCGCACCGAACGGTGTGCCCGTGGCCTTCCGGCCGCCCGCGCCCGGTACTAGCGTCGGGTGCGCACCGCACCCTCCCCGACCCGCTGGGGGACGTCATGCTGCAGACGAAAGAGCTCCTCGACAGCGTCACCACCGTCGGTCCCCTGGGCCACGAAGAGGTCCTCGCCCGGGCCGTGGACGTGCTCGGCGAGTGCGAGGAGGCCGTCACCGCGTGCGCGGCGGGCATGATCGCCGCGCAGGACGCCGACGAACTGCGCACCGCCATCGGCCAGAACCTCGACTGCGCCGACGTCGCCGTCGCCACCCGCCGTGTCCTGACCCGCGGCAGCACCCCCGACCCGGCCCTGCTCACCGCCCAGGTCGAGGCGTGCCTCATCGCCTGCGAACGCAGCCGCGACCTGTGCGGCCGCCACGCGGCGCGCCATGAGCACTGCCGCATCTGCGCCGAGGTGACCGGGCGGGCGGCCGACGTCTGCCGGGACGTGCTGGCCGCCGCACGGTCGTGACGCGGGCGGGGCCGGCACGGTGACGGACCGGGCCGTTCCCCGCCTGTCAAGGTTGAGAGGCCAAGGTCACAACCGTGCCCTCTGCTGCTGTTCACCTTCTCTGCCCTAGCATCCGAGCATGACGGTCTTGCCTGACGACGGCTTCGCACTGGCCGGTGAGTTCCCTGACGTGACCCATGAGCAGTGGCAGCGCCTGGTGGCGGGTGTGCTGCGGAAATCGGGAAAGGACGTCGAGGGCGACGCGGCGGAGGAAGCGCTGACCACCGCGCTGGAGGACGGGCTGGGCGTCCGCCCCCTGTACACGGCGCGCGACACCGCTCCGGAGGCGGGTTTCCCGGGGTTCGCACCCTTCGTGCGCGGCGGCCGCGCCGAGGGGAACACGGCCGGCGGCTGGGACGTACGGCAGCGCCACGCGGTGGCCGACGGCCCGGCGGTACTGGCGGACCTGGAGAACGGCGCGGGCTCGCTGTGGCTGCTGGTCGGGGAGGACGGCATCCCCGTGTCGTCCCTCGCTTCCGTCCTCGAGGGCGTCTACCTCGACCTGGCGCCCGTCGTCCTGGACGCGGGACGCGAGGTCGAGCCCGCCGCACGGGAGTTGCTGCGGCTGTACGAGGAGCGGGGTGTCGCCAAGGAGGCGGCGCGCGGCGGTCTGGGCGCCGATCCGCTGGGGTACGAGGCCCGCACCGGGCAGGGGTACGAGGTCGCGCCGGTGACCCGGCTCGCGCGGCTGTGCGCGCAGGAGTACCCCGGGCTGCGGGCACTGACCGTGGACGCGCTGCCGTACCACGGGGCCGGCGCCTCGGCCGCCCAGGAACTGGGCTGCTCGCTGGCCACCGGCGTCGCCTACCTGCGGCAGCTGACCGAGGCCGGGCTCTCCACCGAACAGGCCTGTGACCAACTGGAGTTCCGGTACGCGGCGACTGCCGACCAGTTCCTGACGATCGCCAAGCTGCGCGCCGCGCGCCGGCTGTGGGCGCGGGTGGCCGAGGTGTGCGGGGCGCCCGCCGCCGGGGCGCAGACGCAGCACGTGGTGACCTCGCCGGTGATGATGACGCGCCGCGACCCCTGGGTGAACATGCTGCGCACGACCGTCGCCGCGCTGGCCGCCGGGGCGGGCGGCGCCGATTCCGTCACCGTGCTGCCCTTCGACCACGCCCTCGGCCTCCCCGACGCCTTCGCGCGGCGGATCGCCCGCAACACCTCGACGATCCTGGTCGAGGAGGCGCACCTGTCCCGGGTCGTCGACCCGGCGGGCGGCTCCTGGTACGTCGAGCGGCTCACCGACGAACTCGCGCGCGCCGGCTGGGAGTTCTTCCAGTGGATCGAGCGGCTCGGCGGTCAGGCCGCCGCGCTGCGCACGGGTCACCTGCGGCAGGTGCTGGCCGACACCTGGCAGGCGCGCGGCAGGCGGATCGCCGAGCGCCGGGAACCGGTCACCGGGGTCAGCGAGTTCCCGCACCTCGCCGAGAAACCCGTGGTGCGCGAACCCGCGCCCGAGCCGCCCTCCGGCGGCCTGCCCGTCGTCCGCCGTGACGAGGCGTACGAGACCCTGCGCGCCCGCTCAGACGCCCATCTCGCGGCCACCGGGTCCCGGCCCAGGATCTTCCTGGCCACGATCGGCCCGGCCGCCGCCCACACCGCGCGTGCCGCCTTCGCCTCCAACCTCTTCCAGGCGGGCGGCATCGAGCCGGTCACCTCGGGGACGTTCGAGGAGAGCGGTGCCACGGAGGTCTGCCTGTGCTCCAGCGACACGCTGTACGAGGAGCGGGCGGAGGTCGTGGCCGCCGAACTGCGGGCGGCGGGCGCCTCGCACGTGTTCCTGGCGGGCCGCCCCGGGCAGTACCCCGGTGTCGACGCCTTCGTCTTCGCGGGCTGTGACGCCGTGACCGTCCTGTCCGCCACCCTCGACCGCATGGGAGCGTCCTGATGGGAATCCCCGACTTCACCGGCATCGACCTGGGGGCCCCGGCCGCGGGTGCGGGCGCCGACGAGTGGCGTACGGCCGTCAAGCGGGCGGCGGGTGGGGACGACCTGCTGTGGGAGACCCCGGAGGGCATCCCGGTCAAGCCGCTGTACACCGGGCAGGACCTGGAGGGCCTGGACTTCCTGGGGACCTATCCGGGCGCCGCCCCGTACCTGCGGGGCCCGTACCCCACGATGTACGTCAACCAGCCCTGGACGATCCGCCAGTACGCGGGCTTCTCCACCGCCGAGGAGTCCAACGCGTTCTACCGCCGCAACCTCGCGGCCGGCCAGAAGGGCCTGTCGGTCGCCTTCGACCTGCCGACCCACCGCGGCTACGACAGCGACCACCCGCGGGTGACCGGTGACGTCGGCATGGCGGGCGTGGCCATCGACTCGATCCTCGACATGCGGCAGCTGTTCGACGGCATCCCGCTGGACCGGATGACCGTGTCGATGACGATGAACGGCGCCGTGCTGCCGGTGCTGGCGCTGTACATCGTGGCGGCCGAGGAGCAGGGGGTGGAGCCCGAGAAGCTGGCGGGGACCATCCAGAACGACATCCTCAAGGAGTTCATGGTCCGCAACACCTACATCTACCCGCCGCAGCCGTCGATGCGGATCATCTCCGACATCTTCGCCTTCACCTCGCAGCGGATGCCCCGGTACAACTCCATCTCCATCTCCGGCTACCACATCCAGGAGGCGGGCGCGACGGCCGACCTGGAGCTGGCCTACACCCTCGCCGACGGGGTGGAGTACATCCGGGCCGGCCGGGACGCGGGCCTGGACGTGGACGCGTTCGCACCCCGGCTGTCGTTCTTCTGGGCGATCGGCATGAACTTCTTCATGGAGATCGCCAAGCTGCGGGCGGCGCGCCTGCTGTGGGCGAAGCTGGTCAGGCAGTTCGACCCGCAGAACGCCAAGTCGTTGTCGCTGCGCACCCATTCGCAGACCTCGGGCTGGTCGCTGACCGCGCAGGACGTGTTCAACAACGTCACGCGCACCTGTGTGGAGGCGATGGCGGCGACGCAGGGCCACACCCAGTCGCTGCACACCAACGCCCTCGACGAGGCGCTCGCCCTGCCCACCGACTTCTCCGCCCGCATCGCCCGCAACACCCAGCTGCTGCTGCAGCAGGAGTCCGGCACGACCCGGGTGATCGACCCGTGGGGCGGCAGCGCCTACGTCGAGAAGCTGACGCACGACCTCGCCCGCCGCGCCTGGCAGCACATCCAGGAGGTCGAGCAGGCGGGCGGCATGGCGCGGGCCATCGACGCCGGCATCCCCAAGCTGCGCGTGGAGGAGGCCGCGGCCCGTACCCAGGCCCGTATCGACTCCGGCCGCCAGCCGGTCATCGGCGTCAACAAGTACCGGGTGGACAGCGACGAGCAGATCGAGGTCCTGAAGGTCGACAACTCCTCCGTGCGCGCACAGCAGATCGAGAAGCTGCGGCGGCTGCGGGAGGAGCGCGACGAGAGTGCCTGCCGGGACGCGCTGGACGCGCTGACCCGGGCGGCCGGCGGCGACGGCAACCTGCTGGAGCTCGCCGTGCGCGCTGCCCGCGCGAAGGCCACCGTCGGGGAGATCTCCGCCGCCCTCGAGACGGTGTTCGGGCGGCACGCGAGCCAGATCCGTACCATCTCCGGCGTGTACCGCACCGAGGCAGGAGAGTCCCCGTCCGTGGAACGCACCCGTGCGCTCGTCTCCGCCTTCCAGGAGGAGGAGGGCCGCCGCCCGCGCATCCTGGTCGCCAAGATGGGCCAGGACGGCCACGACCGCGGCCAGAAGGTGATCGCCACCGCCTTCGCCGACCTCGGCTTCGACGTGGACGTCGGCCCGCTCTTCCAGACCCCGGGCGAGGTGGCCCGCCAGGCCGTCGAGGCGGACGTGCACATCGTCGGCGTCTCCTCGCTGGCCGCCGGGCACCTCACCCTGGTACCGGCGCTGCGTGAGGCGCTCGCCGAGGAGGGCCGCGAGGACATCATGATCGTCGTCGGCGGCGTGATCCCGCCGCAGGACGTGTCCACGCTCCTGGAGATGGGCGCGGCGGCCGTCTTCCCGCCGGGGACGGTGATCCCCGACGCGGCGTACGACCTGGTGGAGCGGCTGGCGTCCGGTCTCGGGCACACCGGGCACGGTTCCTGACGCGCATGGCGATCGATCTCGACACGTATGTGAAGGGTGTCCTCGACGGGAAGCGCGCGCTCGTCGCGCGCGCCATCACGCTCGTGGAGTCCACCAGGCCCCAGCACCGGGCGCTGGCGCAGGAGCTGCTGACCGAGCTGCTCCCGCACAGCGGGAAGGCGCGGCGGATCGGCGTCAGCGGGGTGCCGGGCGTGGGCAAGTCGACGTTCATCGACGCGTTCGGCACCATGCTCACCGGGCTCGGGCACCGGGTGGCGGTGCTCGCCGTCGACCCGTCGTCCAGCCGGACCGGCGGCTCGATCCTCGGCGACAAGACGCGGATGGAGCGCCTCGCCGTCGACCCGGCGGCCTTCGTGCGGCCCTCCCCCACCGCGGGCACGCTCGGCGGGGTCGCCCAGGCCACCCGCGAGTCGATCGTGGTGATGGAGGCGGCCGGCTACGACGTGGTGCTGGTGGAGACGGTCGGCGTGGGCCAGTCCGAGACCGCGGTCGCCAACATGGTCGACTCCTTCCTGCTGCTCACCCTGGCCCGCACCGGCGACCAGCTCCAGGGCATCAAGAAGGGCGTCCTGGAACTGGCCGACGTGATCGCCGTCAACAAGGCGGACGGCCCGCACGAGCGCGACGCGCGCGCCGCGGCCCGGGAACTGGCGGGCGCCCTGCGCCTGATGCACGGCAGGGACGCGGCCTGGACGCCGCCCGTGCTGAGCTGCAGCGCACGCGAGTCGGCCGGTCTGGACACCGTGTGGGAGCGCCTCGAACAGCACCGCACCCTGCTGGAGTCGACCGGGCGGCTCGCCGACAGGCGCCGGGACCAGCAGGTCGACTGGGCCTGGTCGATGGTCCGCGACGAGCTCCTCGGCCGGCTGCGCACGCACCCCGGCGTACGAGCGGCCGCGCCCGGCCTCGAACAGGCGGTCAGGGACGGCGAGCTGACGGCCACCCGGGCCGCCGAGCGGATCCTCGACCTGTTCGGGGAACACGGGCCCGAAGGTGAAGCGCACTGACGTACGCCCCCGCCGACCGCTTGTCACCGCCCCGCCCCCGCACTACTGTCACCACGCCTCGGTGAACGGGAAATCCGGTGTGGAACCGGTGCGGCCCTCGCCACTGTGATCGGGAAGTCCGGCTCCGGCCCTCAGGGGCAGCCACTGGGTCCTTGACCCGGGAAGGCGGAGCACGGGCGGTGGTACCCGTCAGCCAGGAGACCGGCCGGGGCGCGTCCACCATTCCACGAGGTGCTGGAGAGGGTCTGCGTAGCCATGCACATCGCCGAGGGTTTCCTGCCACCGGCGCACGCCATCGCCTGGGGCGTAGCGTCCGCGCCGTTCGTCGTCCACGGAGTCCGCGCACTCACCCGTGAGGTCAGAGAGCATCCCGAGAGCACCCTGCTCCTCGGGGCCTCCGGAGCCTTCACGTTCGTCCTGTCCGCCCTCAAACTGCCGTCGGTGACCGGGAGTTGCTCGCACCCCACCGGCACCGGCCTGGGCGCCATCCTCTTCCGGCCGCCGATCATGGCGGTGCTGGGCACCATCACCCTGCTCTTCCAGGCCCTGCTGCTCGCGCACGGCGGCCTCACCACGCTCGGCGCCAACGTCTTCTCGATGGCCATCGCGGGCCCCTGGGCCGGGTACGGGACCTACCGGCTGCTGCGCCGCTCCGGCCCGCCCCTGATGGTCGCGGTGTTCTGCGGCGCGTTCGTCGCCGACCTGTCCACCTACTGCGTCACCAGCGTGCAGCTGGCGCTGGCGTTCCCCGACCCGGGCAGCGGGTTCCTGGGCGCGCTCGGCAAGTTCGGCGCCGTCTTCGCCGTCACCCAGATCCCGCTGGCGGTGAGCGAGGGGCTCCTCACCGTGCTGGTGATGCGGCTGCTGGTGCAGTCCAGCAGGGGCGAGCTGACCCGGCTCGGCGTGCTGGTGAACGGCAGGGGGAGCACGACCGGGACGGAGGCGGTGGCCCGATGAGCCGGAACGCGAGGATCAACGCCCTGCTGCTGCTCGTCGTGGCCGCGCTCGCCGTGCTGCCGCTGGTCCTCGGGTCCGGCGACCACAAGGAGGAGCCGTTCGCGGGCGCCGACGCCGAAGCCGAGACGGCGATCACGGAGATCGACCCGGACTACGAGCCCTGGTTCTCCCCGCTGTACGAACCCCCGTCCGGGGAGATCGAGTCGGCGCTGTTCGCGGTACAGGCGGCGCTCGGCGCGGGCGTGCTCGCGTACTACTTCGGTGTCCGCCGGGGCCGCCGCCAGGGCGAGGAACGGGCGCGGGCGGAGGCCGGCGCCCGGGACCGTACGAGCGGCGCGGGCGACCCCGGCGCCGCACGCCCCTGAGTCACGCGTGCTGCCG